>CAVLCX010000133.1:0-5388 GCA_963661525.1 bacterium | reverse complement strand
GCATATGCAAGAGCTTAACAACCGTGTTCGGAATGGGAACGGGTATTCATCTTTTCATCAGTTTTTGCTGACATTGCCAATATAGCATAGTTTCATATAAATGTCAAATCGTTTATATAACTAATTTAGCTCCCCTTTATAAAATTTAAAGAGGAGCTTTAGTACATTTTGTAATTTATTTAAGTTTCAATGCACGGATTGCATTTAATACCGCAAGAACCATTACGCCCACATCAGCAAAAATTGCTATCCACATATTTGCTATACCAAGCGCACCTAACACAAGGCAAACAGCCTTAACTATAAGCGCAAACCAAATATTTTCTTTTACAATTTTTAGTGTATGAACAGAAATTTTGCGTGCAAGAGCTATTTTTGACGGATCATCATCCATTAAAACAATATCAGCCGCTTCAATAGCCGCATCAGAACCGAGCGCACCCATAGCGATACCGATATCTGCACGGGATAACACCGGTGCGTCATTTATACCGTCACCTACAAAAGCAAGCTTCTTTTTAGGTGATTTTTCACCAAGCAATTTTTCAACCCATTCAACTTTATCGGCAGGAAGAAGTTCTGCGTGGTATTCATCAAGGCCGAGATTTTCGGCAACTCTTTTAGCTGTTTCTTTTGAATCGCCTGTAAGCATAACAGTTTTATCAATACCGCTCTTTTTAAGGCTTGAAATAGCTTTCTTTGAATTATCCTTAACTACATCTGATATTACAATACAGCCGGCATATACACCGTCACAGGAGACATAAACCACAGTTCCCTCGTTATGCTCGGCATCAACTGAAATATTTTCTTTATGCATAAGTTTAATATTGCCTGCATAAACTTTATGCCCGTTAACAACAGCAGATACACCGTGACCGGCAATTTCTTCAATATCAGATACACTGTCACGCTTAATTTCTTTGCCAAAATACTTTTTAAGGCTGATGCTTATAGGGTGGTTAGATGCACTTTCGGCATATGATGCAAGACCTACAATTGCGCTTTCATCAAATCCGTTTGCAGGATAAATACCTGTTACTTCAAACACACCTTTAGTAAGTGTACCTGTTTTATCAAAAACAATATACTGGGTATCCGAAAGAGCTTCAAGATAATTTGAACCTTTTACAAGTACACCATTGGCAGACGCACAGCCGATACCCGCAAAAAAGCTCAAAGGAATAGAGATTACAAGTGCGCACGGGCAACTGATTACAAGGAAAGTAAGCGCACGGGTTATCCAATCACCCCACATTGCACTTTCACCCATAATAATTCTGATAATCGGCGGTAAAAGAGCAAGAACAAGAGCGCCGCCGCAAACAGCAGGAGTATAATATCTTGCAAATTTAGTGATAAAGTTTTCACTCTTTGATTTTTTCATACTTGAATTTTCAACAAGGTCAAGTATTTTAGAAACAGTTGAATCACCAAATTCTTTTGATGTTTTAATTCTTAATACACCTGTAAGGTTAATGCAGCCGCTGATTATTTCATCACCGACTTTTACAGAGCGCGGCACGCTTTCGCCTGTTAATGCACTTGTGTTAAGTGTTGATTCACCGCTTACTACTACACCGTCAATCGGCACTTTTTCACCAGGGTTAACAATAATCTCCGTTCCGATTTCAACATCGTCAGGGTCAAACTTTTCAAACCGTCCATCAACTTCAACATTTGCATAATCAGGGCGAATATCCATAAGTGATGTTATATTTCTTCTGCTTTTGCCCACAGCAACACTTTGAAAAAGTTCACCGATTTGGTAAAAGAGCATTACTGCCACACCTTCGGCAAAATCACCGAGTGCAACTGCACCGATTGTCGCAACTGCCATAAGGAAATTTTCATCAAAAACCTGGCCTTTTGCAATACCTTTAATTGCCTTTTTCAAAATATCATAGCCGATAATTAAATATGGAACGAGAAACAGTACAAATTCCACCCATTTATTAAGTTCAACTAATTTTGATGTTATCATCAAAGCCGCAAGCAAAACGGCAGAAATTATTATTCTTATAAGAACCTTTTTCTGCTTTTTACTCATATCATCACCCCGCGTTTAAAAGAAAATATCACAATCATCTTCAACTTTACGGCAGTTTTTAAGTACCTGCTTCATAACAGTCTTTTCATCTGCACCGTCTTCAAACTCAACTTTCATTTTTTGAGTCATAAATGAAACTGTTGCATTTGCAACACCGGTAGTTTTGTTTGCCATATCCTCCATCTTTGCCGCACAGTTTGCGCAATCAACTTCAATACCATAAGTCTTTTTCATATTATCATATCCTTTCGGTTAATTGTCATTACAGTTGAACAACTGCTCAACTGTTCTATCTGTATTATAGTTGAACAACCGTTCAATTGTCAAGCGTTTTTTTAAAATATTTTATGATAATTTTTACAAAAAGATACAAACATATAAAAATGCCACAGCAAAAGCTTCAAATCAAGAAGCAATTGCTATGGCATTGATACTATAAATATTATAAAGATTGGTTTTTAAGAGCTTCACCGAGCGGTGTCTTTTTAATTTTAATAAGCATCATAATTGATACAATAGCATAACTTATTACACCTAAAACAAACATTGTAATGTAACAACTATTTGATATTATATAAGGAATATACCCAGTCATTTGAGTATACAAATATGACTTAAAGCACCAGCGAAGAAGCAAAGATATAATCGGTATTGATAGTGCAAGTGACAGCACAACTACAATAGAAGTAATAACTATATACAGTTTTCCTATTTCTATATCAGAAAATCCTAAAATCTTTGTCATAGAAACCGATTTGCTGTTTTTCTCAATAATCTGCTTTGTTAAAATATACATAATAAGCAAGAATATCAATACTCCAAGGCCTTTAAACACCTTAACAAACTCGCTCATAGAAACCTGCATTTGAGTAACTACTTTAGTTAAATCTTTTTCGGTAATTACAGTTGCAATATCATCCTGGTCTAAATCATTTAATTTTTCATTGCTGAAATAGCCTGTAAAGTAATCACTGCTTTCATTAAAGGTTTTCAAATAATCTGCCCTATTCATAAATACAGTTATTCCTGCGTCATACTTATATGTACCTGAAACTTTAAATGTATAGGTTTTATCACTATATGCTTCTTTAAGCGTAATTTCATCACCGCCGGAGATTCTGAACTTATCAGCCATTGCACTTGATACAAGCACTTCACCCGTAGGTATTGAAGCAGTAATAAATTCACTTTGATTAGAAACACCGTAAATACTTACATCATCACTCATAAACTTTTTATCGGTTGTTTGAAGCGAAGTCAGGCAGAATTTTTCTGCACCGGTATTTTCAGTATCTTTTTCATTTATCATTATATACTGATATTTAGATATTTGGCTTTGCTTAACAACATTTGAATAATCATCAAGCAGCGGGCCGAACATTGAGCCGAATACTACCAACGCACCTGCAAGGATAATGCCGAAAAACATTGTAAGATATGACGGAATGTTTTGGAACAAAATGCGAAGCCTGAATTTTGAAAAGAAAGGCATTTTCTTCGGCAATTTTATAACATTCTTTTGACCGCTTTGTTTTAACTGACCGCGAATAAAATTAAGCGGACTAATTTTAAGCTTCTTTGAGAGAACCAAGAAATTGATTATAAGTGTAAGAATAAACGGTACTATTGTGGTTTCCAAAAATGCCTGCATATTCCATAATGTTTTATAAGTTGTTAAAGAATAATTTGAATAATACACACCCACAAACGCTTTTTGGAATGCCGTATAGCCCAAAATATTACCTACAATTGCGCCTATAATTGTTACAATAGTAGGCAAAAACATATAATGCCTGATAAGCTGCGCCTTGGAATAGCCCATAGCACGAAGTGTACCGATTGCATTAGCTTCCTTTGTAATGGTATTTGATGTGGTAACAGAAAACAGGAATGCTACAACTATCATAATCAAATAAATCATAAGCATTACGCTTGCTTTATCAGAGCCGCCGTCTTCCTGTGCATATGTGATAGATTTATTAGTATATTTTGCACTGTAATCCTTAATAGTAATTATATTACTGTCACTTATTTCAAAATTATTTACAAGCTTTTTAACTGCTGATAAATCTTTGTAAATCTGCGTGCAATTATATAATTTCGCATCGCTTACAGCGTCAACTATTTTGTATATTTCATTTAACGCATCATCAAAATCGGTTGATGAATTATCGGTTTTATAATCATCAAGATTTATTTTAGGTGCTGTATCAAAGGAATCAATATCCCAATCGTCTTGATTTTTTTCAGCGTCTTCCAAAACCTTTTTTAAATTAGTATACTGCTTGGTTGTAATTCCGAGTTCCTTTGCCATTTTTGAATCATTGCCTATACCTGCATTTCTTATAGCGGTAAAATACTTTGATTCTAACTCTTTTTCAGCAATTTCAAACTCATTTTTAAGCCTTTTGATATATGGCTTTGCATCATCATAAAATGCGTCAACCTGATTTTGAACTATCGGTTCATCATATTTTTTGATAATCTTTTCAAGTGATTTCATTAAGCTTTCGCTTTTTGTATTTTCGTCACTTTCATCATTTGTTGCTTTATTATATTTCCAAGCGTAATTTACCGTTTCGTGTGCAGCACTTACTGTATTGTATCCGTCATCAGTCATTATTGCAACACCAAAGCCGACTGAATCAAACATCATATCGGCATTGCTTTTGAATAAAGCACTGTAATCAGGGAGCGCAACCATACCGCAAACAAGGTATTTTTTACCTTTTATTAAAACTTTATCGCCCACATTTATATTGTTATTTTCAGCAAAAGTTCTGTCGAACGCAACCTGATTTTTTGCACTCGGCATTTCACCGCTCATAAGGCATACGGTATTTACTTCTTGCCTTTGCTTATATATACGCAGGGTTTTTCCGAGGTTATTTATATCTTCTTCCTTGTAATTTAATTCAAAAAGCTTTAAATCATTTTGCTCTTCAATTTCAGACAGCATACTTTTATCCGGCTGAACATTGAAAGAAATATGCCCATCTTCAATATTATATTTTGTTGCAACATCATCAAACATTGCCAAAACTGAATTATCGGCAACTAAAAAGCCTGATGCAGCACCTATAAAAAACACAATAAAAAGGAATATTGCGATATACTTGCCTGCATCGGATTTTAAATCGCGCTTAAATCTTTTATTCAAAGGATTTTGCATTTTTATACTCCTTACCATTCAAGGTCTTTTGCAGACACTTTGTTTTCGTTTACATAATTTTTGCGAATTTCGCCGTCACGAAGTGTGAAAACTCTATCCGCCATATTTTTAACAGCATCGTTATGCGTAACCATAATAACCGTATTTCCGTACTTTTGATTTACAT
>CAVLCX010000132.1:4862-5403 GCA_963661525.1 bacterium | reverse complement strand
AAACAGTACAGTGTACTGTTTCATAGCGAGTGAGAATAAAACAGCTCCCACTCACAAAATACAAAATTTATCTCACTTTCTCGAAGTCTGCCTTCTTATCTACTTAAAAATCTTTTTAATTCGTTTTTCAAGTTTATAGATATAGAGAAGCGTGACTTTTTCAATCATCAGCTCGTATACTAAAAACAATAGGTTCATAAGTAGTGCAAATACAATTATAAAAGATTTGCCCTGCCCGTCTTCCAAAAACGGAATGCCGAAAATTTTGATTAAAATTACTTGGCACAAAATCATCATAATATTAAAAAATATAAGCTTTGTAATTATGCGAATAGCTTTGTTTTTTATTTTAGTGAAATATTCACGCACGATAGGGTAGTAGCCGAAAAAGATTACATACATCATCATACATTCCTTATCCGTAACCAAAATAAAGGATAAAAGGCTTGTTGCAATAAAAGTTATCCACGCGCTTTTTGCACCGAAAGTTCGCTTTAACATAATCATTATAAGCCCTAAAAACATCGGCGCGACATATGCC
>CAVLCX010000132.1:0-4852 GCA_963661525.1 bacterium | reverse complement strand
TTATTATTTTCAGTTAATAAACATATTATCACTAAAGCTTAATTATGTAAATAGTGTGAATAATGAGTTAAAAATCTGTTCATTTTTACTGAAATATATTTACAAATAAGGTATGTGACGATATAATAAATATAAGATATAATTTGTGTTATTATTAGGGGATGTTATATTATGAAAAAAGCTTTTGCTTTGTCACTTTGCGTTATAATGATTTTAACATTTACTTTAGTTGCTTGTTCTAAAAATGATGACGACGGTGAACCTACAACCGCACCTAAATCAACTGCGCAGGCGAGCGACCTTGATAACAGTGGTAATGAATACGGAGTTGAAACAGAAACTGTTACTAATGACCGCGGCAAAGCTGTTACGGACAATAAGGGCAATAAGGTTACAACAGATGTGGCTGTTGTATACAAAAAAGATAAAAAGGGCAAAACATATGCCCAGAAGATTGATGAAAACGGTAACGCTGTTACTAAAAAAAGCGGTAAGCCTGTAACGGTGAAAATTGAAAGTACGGTTGCAACCACAGCTAAAACAACCTCAACTAAAAAGTTTACTACCGGCAATACTACCGAAGCACCTGAACCGACAGGCACCACAAACAAAAAAGCAGAACTTACAAAAACAGCAGATACCACTAAATTTGACGGAATTGAAACCGTACCTAAAACTTCTGCAACCGGTAAAGAAGTTAACTTTTCGGAAAGTGATATGCAAATCGTAGCTAATATGCTCGAAGTGCCATATCTTTATCTTGAAAATTATGAAAATTCGGACGGTGTACCTATTAACATTGCCGCATACACAGCAGTATGGATGGCACAGCACGACGGCGGCACAGCAGATACATATCCATCAAGCCCTGTTGTATTAAATCTTTTCAAATTTTATGGGCAAACAGTTGTTAATTTCAAAACCCAAGTTGATAAGTTTTCAGATGTACCTATTAAGTATAACAAGAAGAATGATACATTTACCGTAAAAGAATATCCTAAAAAGAAGCAAACAGTTAAAATCACCAAGATTGAAGACCTTGGCGATAATAACTTTTATAAAGTAACAGGCAAGGTATCGGGTGCAGGTGATATAAAGCAGGTTGAAGCTGTAATTCAAAAGAATAAGCTTGATTCAACACTCGGCTTTTCAATCAAAGCATTAAATTGGAGTAAATAATTTTTAAGGAGCGGCTTTTGTCGCTCCTTTTCTTGATTATGTAATTTTATAGTGATATAATCAAATAAAACAATGAAAAGAGTGGTAGTATGACAAATAAGGAAATACTTGATAAAATTAAAGGCGGGCTTATAGTATCTTGCCAGGCACTTGCAAGCGAACCGCTTTATGACAGCTATATTATGTCTAAAATGGCTTGGGCAGCGAAGCTTGGCGGTGCAGTAGGTATCAGAGCAAATACTGTTGTTGATATTAAAGCAATTAAAGAAAAAGTTGATTTGCCGCTTATTGGCATAATTAAGCAAGAATATGATGACAGTGATGTTTATATCACCCCTACAATGAAAGAGGTGGACGCACTTGTTGAAACGGGGTGCGAAATCATTGCTATTGACGCTACAAACAGATTCAGGCACAACGGTGAAACGCTTGAAGCTTTCTTTACAAAAGTAAGAGAGAAATATCCTAATCAGCTTTTTATGGCTGATACAAGCTGTTTTGATGAGGGCAAAAAAGCGGAAGAACTCGGCTTTGACCTTATCGGTACAACTATGGCAGGATATACACCTTACACAAAGGGTACGCCGCTTCCTGATTTTAATTTAATGCAAAGGTATGTATCCGAGCTTCACACCCCTGTTATTGCCGAAGGTGGCATATGGGTGCCGGAGCAGTTAAAAAAAGCAATTGATATTGGTGTTCATTCGGCAGTAGTAGGCACTGCTATCACCCGCCCGAGAGATATTACAAAGCGTTTTGTAGAAGTTCTTTAATTAGATATGAGGTTTAAAAATGAATTTAGAAAAATTTAAAGGTGTGTTTTGCGCCTTAAACGCAATTTATGATGAAAATGACAATATAGATGTTGAAAAAATCAAAGCACTTGTAAAAGTATATAAATCACTTAGTGTAAAAGGTGTTTACGCTTGCGGTTCAACGGGTGAGGGCTTTCTTCTTTCAACCGATGAAAGAAAGCAGGTTGCGAAAGCTGTAAAAGAAGCAGCAGGTGATGATTTTACGGTAATAGTTCATATCGGCTGTGCATCAACCAAAGAGAGTATTGAACTTGCCAAAGATTGCGAAAAGCTTGGCGTTGACGCAATTTCCGCTGTTCCTTGTGTTTATTATCATTTGAGTGAGGAAAGCGTAAAGCTTCATTGGAATTCAATTATTGAGTCAACTTCACTTCCTTTTATTATTTATAATATTCCGCAGCTTACCGGTTTTAATCTTTCACCCAAACTTCTTGCCGAAATGGCAAAAAATCCGAAAGTAATCGGTGTTAAAAATTCTGCCGAACCCGTTTTTCTTATGGAAAGATACAGAAGTGCAGTCGGCAATGATGACTTTATTATTTTTAACGGTTCTGATGAGCAGTTTGTAGGCGGCAGGCTTATGGGTGCAAATGCAGGTATTGGCGGTACATATGGCTGTATGCCGGAACTTTTTGTTGAGCTTGACAGACTTGTTAATAATAATGAAATTGAAAAAGCAAAGGCACTTCAGTTTAAAATTAACGAATGCATTTTTGATTTGCTGTCTTGCAAATCACTTTACGGTGCTGCAAAGCAGGTTATTTCTCTTCGTTTTGGAATAAAATGCGGTGAACCGAGAAGTCCGTTTTTACCGGTTGCGCGCGAAGACGCAAAGCCGATTGCAGATAAAATAAATAAATATGTAAGTGAATTAAAATAATATGAAAAAATACGAAAATATAATTTTTGATGTGGGTAATGTACTTTTGGAATACCGCCCTGAAAGAATGCTTCAAGATTATGGCTTGAATGAAGATGACGCCAAAAGAGTGTGCGATGAACTTTTTAATGACAGTGATGATTTGTGGCATATTTTTGACCTGGCTACTATGACGGATGAAGAAATAAAAAATGCTTATTGCAAAAAGCATCCAAATGATGCAAAAGCAATTTCATTTTTTATGGAACACGGTGAATATATGCATATTGCCCGTGCAGATGTGTGGGAAAGGGTACACACTTTGAAAAAATGCGGTTATAATATTTATCTGCTTTCAAACTACCCTGAAAGCCTGTTTAAAAAGCATACGCAGTATGCCGATTTTATGAAAGATATTGATGGCTTAATGGTATCGTATATGATAAATATTACAAAGCCCGATTTGAGAATTTATGAAGCACTTTGCAGTAAGTATTCGCTTGATAAATCAAAGTCTATTTTCTTTGATGACAGAGAAGAAAATATAATTGCGGCTATGGAATTCGGCATTGACGCGGCAGAGGTAATGTCAAAAGAATTCCTTTTAAATGAGCTTGATAAACTTATTGACGAAGCAAAATAAAACACTCCGTACTGATTAAAGTACGGAGTGTTTTATTTCACATTACATATTAGCAATGATTTCTTTAATGATTTGTGATGCTTTGCCTACATCGGCTTTGCCCTTTGAATTTTTCATAACATAGCCAAACATTACATTGATAGCTTTATCCTTGCCGTTTTTAATATCTTCCACAGCTTTTGGATTAGCGTCAATTGCGCCTTGGCAAAGAACTTTGAGTTCATCGTCACTCATACCCTTAAGGTCATCAGCCTTAATGTATTCGCTTACATCCTTGCTGCTTTCAAGCATTTCGGCAAGCACTTCTTTTGCCTTGTTTGCTCTGATTTTTTTATCATCAATCAGCTTTACAAGCTCTGCCATTTGCTTTGCGGTAGTTTTGATTTCAAAGTTTTCTTTATCTTCTTCTGTTTGAAGTGTGGCATAAATTGTGCCGATAATCAGGTTGAGTACATTTGATGCGCTTGCACCCTCGTTTACGGCACTGTCAAAAAATTCTGTAACATTTCTGTATTTATAAATAAGCCTTGCGTTGTTTTCAGGAAGCTTCATATCCTCAACATATCTCTTAAGTTTAGCGTCCGGAAGTTCGGGAAGTGACTTTCTGATTTCCTCAACGCTTTCAGGTGAAATATAGAAGCGAAGAATATCAGGCTCTGGGAAATAACGGTAATCGTCCGCATTTTCCTTTGAACGAAGAACGTAAACGGTGTCGCTGTTAGCGTCATAACGCATAGTTGACTGAATTACCTTTTCGCCCGATTCAATAATATCCTCCTGCCTTTCCATTTCAAGCTCCATTGCTCTTACAATGTTTGAAAGGGAGTTGATATTCTTAATCTCCGTTCTTGTGCCCCAAGGCTCGCCCGGCTCGTGAATAGATACGTTTACGTCGCATCTCATTGAGCCCTCTTGCATCTTACAGTCGGAAACGCCTACGTTTCTCATAATAAGCTGGAGCTTTTCGGCGTATTCCTTAGCCTCCTCGGGAGTTTCAATGTCAGCCATTGAAACAATCTCAATAAGAGGAACGCCGCCGCGGTTATAGTCTACATAGGTGTAGCCGTCCTCGTGAACAAGCTTACCTGCGTCCTCCTCAATATGGATACGCTCAATTCTGATTTTCTTGCCCGAATCGAGCTCAACATAACCGTCAACGCAAACCGGCTCATCAAATTGCGAAATCTGGTAAGCCTTAGGAAGGTCGGGATAAACATAGTTCTTTCTGTCCATGTGAGAATTGTTGTTGATTTTGCAATGAACGGCAAGACCTGCTCTTACAGCGTAATTAATAACCTCACGGTTTAAAACAGGGAGCGCACCCGGCTGACCTGTGCAAACGGGACAGCAATGAGT
>CAVLCX010000131.1:0-5421 GCA_963661525.1 bacterium | reverse complement strand
CTCATCAAAAATTAAATATTTAGGCTTACACACCATCACACCGGCAATCGCAACTTTTCTTTTTTCTCCGCCCGATAGTACTAAAGGTGATTTATCCCTTATTTCTTCAAAATCAAGGCCAAGCAGTTCTAAAACTTCTTTGGCTCTGGCGTATTTTTCGTTATAACTTAAATTATATTGCTTTAAACCGAAAAATATATCTTTTTCCACGCTCTGCTCAAAAAGCTGCATTTCAGGAAACTGAAATACAATTCCAAGTTTTTTTCTTAAAATTTTTTTGTTAAACTTTTTAGCTGTAATATCGTCATTATCAACAATTATTTTTCCTTTGTCGGCTTTCAACAACCCTGCAATAAGTTGAACAAGGGTTGTTTTTCCGCTTCCCGTATTGCCGACTATTGCCAATATCTCGTTATCGTTAACTTTTAAATTTAAATCATCAATAATTAACTCGGAATTATATGAAAAAGATAAGTTGTCTATTTTAATCGGCATAATAATTCCACCAAGCTTTCATTATTTAACGGGCATTTTGAAAGTTCAATTCCGTTATTTTTTAAATCATAATATAGTTTAATGCAGTAAGGAACACCAATTTCTGCTTTCTCAATAAGCGATGAATTTGAATAAATCTTTTCAGGTGAACCTTGCGCTAATACTTCACCGTTTTTCATAACAACAATTCTATCGCAATCAACCGTTTCCTGAGCATATTGTGTTATTGCGATAATTGTAATATCAGTTTTTTTATGAAGTTCATTTAAAGTGTTTAAAACACTTTTTCTTGAATTAGGCGAAAGCATTGTGGTAGCTTCATCAAGTATAATAATATCAGGGTTTACGCAAAGAATACCGGCAAGTGCAAGCCTTTGCTTTTGACCGCCGGAAAGCGAATATATATCCCTGTTTTCATAATTTTCAAGTCCCACAAGTGATAACGCTTTTCTTATCGTACTGTCATCATAATCAATATTATAATTTTTTAATGAAAACTCAATATCTTCCTTTACAACCGATGAAACAAATTGATTATTTGGATTTTGAAAAACCATACCGCATTTCTGCCTGATTTTATATATGTTTTTATTATTTTTACAGTCGAGCGTTGCAACTGTTATTTCACCGTGCTGTATATCAATCAAAGCGTTTAAATGTTTAACAAGGGTGCTTTTACCGCATCCGTTTTTACCGACTATTGATATATATTCACCTTTGTTTATAGAAAGTGAAATATTTTTTAAAGTTTTAATTTCCTTTTGTGCAAACACATATGAGTGGCTTAAATCATTTATATTGATTATATTCATTTTTATACTCCAAAATAATATGATTTATTATACATTATATTATAAATTATGCTAAGCCCCATATGGGGATAGAAATGCAGAAAATAAAAGAAGCACCGAAAAATCGGTGCTTTTTATGCGAAACTATTAAGCTCTTTCAACCTTACCTGAGCGAAGACATCTTGTGCAAACGTTTACTCTTTTAGGAGAGCCGTTAACAATAGCCTTTACTTTTTTAATGTTTGGTTTCCAAGTTCTGTTTGATCTTCTGTGTGAGTGAGAAACCTTGATGCCGAAAGATACGTCTTTTCCGCAGTATTCACATTTTGCCATTTGCGAACACCTCCTTGTCAATTTAGAACGAAGATATATTATCACAATTGTAATCAAATTGCAAGCTTTTTTTTATTATTTTTTAATTTAGAACAAATATTTGCATATTTTTTATTTACTATTGATTTTAATTGTTGAATTTAGTATAATATTAAAGAATTTTGTTAGGAGGTTATCTTATGGCAGCAGATAACAAAAAAGCGGCACTCGAAGCCGCTATGAAAAATATAGAAAAAAGATTTGGCGCCGGTGCAGTTATGCGCCTTGGCCAAAATTCAAGCCTTAAAATAGACGCTATTTCAACAGGCTCACTTACACTTGATATTGCTACCGGAATCGGCGGTTTACCAAGAGGTCGTATAGTTGAAATCTACGGCCCTGAATCAAGCGGTAAAACCACACTTGCACTTCACTGCATTGCAGAAGCACAAAAGCTTGGCGGTGACGCAGCATTTATTGATGCCGAGCATGCACTTGACCCTGAATATGCGGCAAATCTCGGTGTTGATATTGATTCTTTAATCGTTGCACAGCCCGATTTTGGTGAACAGGCACTTGAAATTACAGAAAATCTTGTAAGCAGCGGCGCTGTTGATATTGTAGTAGTAGACTCGGTTGCGGCACTTGTACCTAAAAGTGAAATTGAGGGCGATATGGGTGACAGCCATGTAGGCCAGCACGCAAGGCTTATGTCACAAGCTTTAAGAATTCTTGCAGGTACTATTAACAAAACTAATTGTATAGTAATATTTATTAACCAGCTTCGTGAAAAAATCGGTGTTATGTATGGTAACCCTGAAGTTACAACAGGTGGCCGCGCACTTAAATTCTACTCATCAATGCGAATTGATGTAAGAAAAGTTGAGCAGCTCAAGGGCGCAGGAAATGAATTTATCGGTTCACGAACAAGGGCTAAAATTGTTAAAAACAAAGTTTCACCTCCGTTTAAGAGTGCTGAATTTGATATTATGTACGGCACAGGTATCAGCAAAGACGGTGAAATTCTTGATATGGCTGTTCAGTACGACATTATACATAAAGGCGGCTCTTGGTTCTCTTACGGTGACCGCAGGCTTGGTCAGGGCAGAGATAATGTAAAAGAAATTATTAAAAACGACCCTGAACTTGCAGAAGAACTTGAAAAGAAGATTAAACATACATTAGCCGAACAAGCTGAAAAAGCAAGGCAGGAACGCGCAGAAAAAGCTAAAGCCAACTCTGCAAAAGTTTCGGCACAAAAGCCTGAAAAGAAAATTACACGCGAAGAAGCGTTGGAAAAAATCAACATTATGGTTGAGGATGATGAGGACTGATGATTTTAACTCATCAAAAGGGCAGGGGTACAAAAGTTCATTTGTATCTTGACGGTGAATATGTTGCCACTACGGATGAAAACTGCTGGTTTGATAATTACATTTCAAACGGAACTGACATTGATGATGAGCAGTGGCAACAGCTTCTTACAAAAATAAATTATAAAAAAGCACTTAACAAATGTGCCGATTACCTTTCAAGGCGTGATTATTCAGCAAAAGAAATAAAAACCAAACTGCTAAAAACAGTTGATGAAACAAGCGCGCAAAGAGCTGTTGACAGGTATATCAAAGCCGGCTATATAGATGATGAAAAATATTGCCAAAGGCTTATCGAATATTTATTAAATGTAAAAAAGTTTTCACTTGCCAATATTAAGCAGGAGTGTTATAAGCGCGGTATCAGCAGGGATATTGTTGATGAAAAACTTTCCGACTTTGAAATTGACAATGTAGCGACATTAGTTGATTTGATAAAAAACAAATATGCCACTAAACTGCAAAAAGAAAACGGAAAAGAAAAAGTAATCGCGTCACTTCAGAGAAAAGGTTTTCGCTATTCAGACATTAAATCAGCATTTTACAGGATAGAATATTATGACGAATAAAGTAGGTATGATTTCACTTGGATGCCCTAAAAATCAGGTTGACGGTGAAGTAATGCTTGAAAAATTAAATAAAAGCGGCTTTGAAATTGCACTAAGCATTGAAGACAGCGATGTTATGATTATTAACACCTGCGGTTTTATTGAAGATGCAAAGCGTGAAGCAATTGAAACAATATTAGAAGTTGCCGAATACAAAAAAGCAGGAATTATAAGCGCAATTGTAGTAACCGGTTGCCTTGCCGAAAGGTATCAGGATGAAATTATAAAGGAAATTCCCGAAGTTGATTCCGTAATAGGTATCGGCGCAGATAATGACATTGTTAAAGTATGCCACAAGGCTCTGCTTGGTGTAAGAACGAGCTTTTACCCTGATAAAAAGTATTTACTTCTTGAGGGAGACAGAATGCTTTCAACACCAAAGCACTGGGCATATTTAAAAATCAGTGACGGATGCGATAACAGATGCTCATACTGTGCAATTCCGCTTATTCGCGGCGGGTATATCGAACGCCCGATGGAAAGTATAATAAAGGAAGCGCAAAGCCTTGCAAATAAAGGTATTAAAGAACTTATAATTATCGCACAGGATACCACAAAATACGGCTTAAAATTATACGGTGAATATAAACTTGCAAGTTTATTAAAAGAACTCGTTAAAATTGACGGTATAGAATGGATTAGATTATATTACTGCTATCCTGACAGAGTTACAGATGAACTTATTGATGTAATAGCGAATGAAGAAAAAATTTGCCCTTACATTGATATTCCGCTTCAGCATTGTAATAAAGATATTCTTAAATCAATGAACAGAGCAGGTTCGTACGAAGAATTAAAAGAGCTTTTAAATAAAATGAAAACTAAAATTCCCGATTTTGCAATTCGTACTACATTTATGGTAGGTTTTCCAAACGAAAGTGAAGAAAATTTCGAAGAACTTTGCAGATTTGTAAAAGAAATCAAGTTTGATAAAATGGGATGTTTTACTTATTCACCTGAAGAGGATACACCTGCTTGCTCTTATGACAATCAAATTGACGAAGAAATTAAAAAGCGCCGCGCCGATATACTTATGGATATTCAATACTCTGTAACAGAAGAATTAAATCAAAACAGAGTAGGAAATACATATAAGGTTATAGTTGACAGCATTGAAGACGGAATGTATAACGGCAGAGCTTATTTTGATTCACCTGAAATTGACAGCGGAATTGTGTTTAAAAGCGATGATAAATTAAACATAGGCGATTTTGTTAATGTAAAAATTACAGCTTGTGAAGGCTATGATTTGATTGGAGAAAAAGTATGAATTTACCAAATAAAATAACTGTTTTCAGATTTTGTTGTATTCCTTTATTGATGTTCTTTTCACTTGTTGAATTCAAATATCATTGGGTTGGCGCACTTCTTGTATACTTTGTTGCTTGTATGAGTGATAAAGCAGACGGTATTATTGCAAGAAAGCGTGGATTGGTTACAGATTTCGGAAAAGTAATGGACCCACTTTCAGATAAAACCCTTGTATTTGCCGCATACCTTGTGTTTATAAATATGGGCTGGCATACAGAACTTTGCATTTTGCTTATGCTTGCAAGGGAATTCCTTGTTGCAGGGATCAGAATGCTTGCCGCAACAAACGGTGAAGTTATTGCAGCAAATGCTTTTGGCAAATGCAAAACATTTTTGCAGATGTCAACTACCGGTATGACTTTCCTTTTACTTGCAATAGGCGAGGGAGCAGCAGATATTACCACATCTACACATTGGCTTAATGTTTACTGTGCAATTGCATTTTGGATTGTAAGTATCATCACTGTTTTAAGCGGACTCATTTATGCTAAAGACGGCTGGTATTTAATAAAAACAAAATAATTGTTGCAA
>CAVLCX010000130.1:0-5451 GCA_963661525.1 bacterium | reverse complement strand
AATGTTAGCAACTTCTTTTTCATTTTTTTCAATATTCTTAAACATTACTTTATTGCTAATTGTAAGTGCAGCTAATTTTTTTAGCTCAATATATTGTTTTTCGGTATTAAGCAAAGCTTCTATGAGTTTTTCTTCGTAAAAATTAGTATCGTTTTCAATAATGCCGTCTTTAGATTGAGAAGTTTGATACATTGCTCTATCAAGACCTTTATTGATTGTTATAAGTTTACGAGATATTTTTTCGTTGTTTATATTACCCATTAGTATTTATTTTCATCCTTTCCCCCTTCGAATTATAAAAAAGTGTTTCAGCATTACCGTCATCGAGTTTATTTATTACCGAATATGCAATAACTTTAATACAATCCGGAAGGCATATTTCATTTAATTTATCAATTGAATCAAGTAATATTATTGAATCAATTGGATGTTTTTGAGTTATTGGAATATCAAAATTAGTTTCAATATTTATACAGTCATTTTCAAAATTGTTATCAGAGATTTGAAAAATATGCATTGTTTTTGCAGATCTTGAATTATACAAAAAAGCTTTACATGGAAATTTACAATCAGTATTTATTTCATCATATATTGAAGAAAGTTCGCAATAAAGCCAAGCAATTTTATAAATATTCATATACAAATTAAAATAATTTTCTTCTAACATATGTTTTTGATTTACTGCAAATGTTTTCGTTTCAGTAAAAAAAATTCTTCCGGATTTTTCGGTGATTGTTAAAATATTAGATAATCTATCACCTTCAATACCTTTGTTAGCAAAATATTTTTTTATCTGCGGCATAGAAACGATTTTCATTGAATTAACCAATTTAATCAAATCCAACACATCATTGTGCTTATATATATTGATCATAGTATTCTCTCCTTTACATTATCTTTGTGTAAAAAAACAAAAGGCACAGAGAAATCACTGTCATTCCCTGTGCCTTAAATTAAAAACTTAAAGTAAAAAAATAATTACAATCAATCTTCTTTTGTTGAATTTCTTTTCTTTTTCGAATAAACTATTAAAGAAGCGCCAAGAGAAACAGCGAGTACGATTATTGTTCCATATACAATTGTAATATTCGTACCGGTTTTAGGAACACCAACATTTTTAAGTTTATTGAAGAAGTGAACGGTAGTAGTTTCACCTTCGAGAATTGTAACTGTTTGAGATTTAGGAGTAATATACTTTTTAGAAAGTTTGTTTTGAACTTCCGAAATTGTATAAGTACCTGTACGAAGTGAAGGGATAACTATTTCACCGTCAGCATTTGTAGTGGCTGTAATTTCAACAGGAGTACCTGAATCAGATACACCTTCGATTAAGAAATCAAAGCCTTCTACTGTGCCGTCAGAAGATTTTTTAATAACTTTAAGCGTTCCGGTAAGTGCATTATTTACAAAACATTCGCCGTTGTTTTGAATGTTGTACACTGCTTGATCCTCACAAATGAATACCGGATAATAAGTATTGTCAAGTTCAAAACCTTTTGGTGCTTCAGTTTCTTTAATTAAATAATGACCGTAAGGAATGTTTGATAATTTGTATATACCTTGTTCGGTTTCATTGAGATTACCGTACAGGGTATCAATATTTTCATCATAGATACCGTTTTCATTTACATCATTGAAGATTGCAAAGGTTGCGCCTGAAAGCTTGTTGTCAGGATATTCCTTATCAATCTTTGTAACGATTACGGTTGCTCTGATAATTTTGTTTGATACATTTATGTTGACTATTTGGTTATGTTCTTGTATTTGTACTTCATAATTTGTAGTATCAAGTACATGCTTTGCAGGGGCTTGAATTTCCCTTATAATAAACTTACCGTAGTCAACATATTCAAATTTGAATGTGCCGGTTTCGTCAGATGTAGCTGTCATAATAGCGTTATCTGCAGTAAATTGAGTACAGTCAGAATAGAACAAACCGAATGTTGCACCTGCAAGTGCAGTACCGTCTTCGGATGTTTTATGACCGATTATTGTACCTCTTTTAAGTTCATTTACAACTTCTTTGCTATCATTTAAAGCTATCTTTTGTGTGTTTATTGAGTTATCTTTTGTATCAAATGAAAACTCATATTCAGTTTCATTAAGCGAATAATGAATATCGGTTGCCATTTCTTTGACATAGTATTTATAACCGTAAGGTAAATCTACATCAAAGGAAACTTTGCCGTTTTCATCCGGTTTGGCAAGTGCAATTACACTGTCTTTTGTAATTTGTGAACCGTCTAATGCTGTCATATCCTCTTTTGCAAAAAGACCAAATACTACATTTTTGATTTCATTCTTACCGTCAATATTAAAGGTTTCATCCTTTTCCATTGACTTAATAAGCGATACATCTAACTTTTGTCTTTGGTTAATTACATCAAGATTTTTAACAACAATTTCTGTATCACTGTTTTCAAAATCAAGCGTTACATTAAAGAGATTTTCTCCTTCTTTATAGTTATTTGTATCAAGATAATAACCGGCAGGAGTTTTAACTTCTTTTACTAAATATTCACCGAGGAAAAGCTTTTTACTTTCAGCATAACCGGAATCATCAGTTGTAATTGTATCAACTACATCGCCTTTCTTTGCACGAACTACACCGTCAGGAGTTACAATATCTTTTGCAGCTACAATGTCAAATACCACACCTGCAAGCTTTTGTAACTTGTATACAGGTGTTTGGGTACCGTCTTCATTTTCCTTTACAGAATAAAAGACTTCGCCCTCTTTTGATATTTTAACCTGTCCTCTTGCAAGGATATTTGTTATCTCTTTGGTAATTGTTTGTCCGTCCTCGTTGACTGTAATTGCAACAGGTTCTTTGGAGAATACATAATCTTTTGGTGCTTCAAGTTCTACAAGCTTGTAATCACCTACCGGAATGTTTGTAAATTCAAACTTACCGTTTTTATCGGTAGTAGTTGTTACAATTGCTGTATCCTTTGTAAATTTAGTTTCATTTGATTTAAACAAACCAAATGTTACACCTTGAAGTTTATTATCCAAATCATCCTTTTTAAGACCGCTTAACTTACCGTATTTAAGTGAATTCTTTATCACTTTATTATCGTTAATATTGATAGTTTGTTTTTCAACATCCTGTCCTTTATACTCAAAGTCAACAGGATATTTTGTATCATCAAGAATGTAATGGTTATCGGTTGCGATTTCCTTTACATAATATTTATGACCGATTGGAAGGTCTGCATCAAAACCAAATGTACCGTCACTTGATACATTTACACTTTGAATTAAACCGTCTTTTGGAATCTTCTTACCGTCAGATGCTACAATATCTTCACTTGCAAAAAGACCAAACACTACCGATTGAATTTCGCCGTTGTCACCTATTCCATAAGTTTTGTTTACTTCAAGTTGCTTATTACCTTTACTTTCAACAGTTTGTCTATCGTTATTAAAAGTTAATGAAGTATCAAATGTTTCAACATTTTGACCTTGATATGTAAACTCAACATACTGTGTGTTTGAATTAAGTATATATCCGTACGGTGCTTTGATTTCAGTAATTTCATATTTACCGAGATATAAATGTTTCCAGTCTCCAAGCCATTCGGTTTTGCTTGACTGTGAATTAGCAACGCCATTTTCACCTGTTGTCATTTTGCAAACCATTTGACCTTTCTTGTATCGAACTGTACCGTCAGGTGTTACAATATCCTCACTTGCTGTGACTGCATATACTGCATTCTTTAAGCCTTCAACTTGATATACCGGATAATATTTATCATCCTTTTCAATTACTGATGAGAAGACTTCGCCTCTCTTTTCAATTGAAAGTGTTGGATACTGATTTGTATTTTTGATTGGAATGTTAATTGTAATAAACTCTTTATCACTTTTATCAACTTCATAATCATTATTTACTGTATCAACTTTGAATTTAGTTTTAACAACCTTATTTGCATCATATTTATATGTACCGTTATCAACGCTTACAAGCTCACCGTTTGGATTATAATATCCGTATGGTGCTTGTACTTCTACAAGATAATATGTGCCGTATTTAAGCTTCTGCGGAGTGATAATATATCCTTCATCGTTAATCGTAAAAGAGTTAACAGTTATTTTCTTTGGATATGTATATGTCATTGAAATAACATTCAAATCCTTATCAAGAATTTGGAATACAGCACCCTGTAATTCGTTATACGGAATTACTTTACCGGTTTCACTGTCTTCTTTTACAAGCTTGATATACGCTTTATCGAGTGTGTCTAACATCAAATACTTATATGAAATTACAGTATCTTCAATTGATACATCTTTGTTTTTAATAAGGTAATCATCAGAATTAAATTTATCACCGTTTGCACCTGTTTGAACACCTTGTACCTTATCCGGTACTACAAGTGTTCCCTCTGCACTTTTTGTTTGATGAATTACATAATCACCGTAAGGCAGTTCTTTAGAAACAGCATGACCGTCTTTATCCGTTACAAGATAATCTTTTTCATTATCTTTTGCATTATCATATGAGCCGGCAGACTTCAAATATATTTGAAATTCAGCTCCCTCTTCAGGTTGCTCAATTTGTGTTGCATCATCAGGATCATAATGCTTGATGATTTCGATTTTGCCGTATTTTTCAAGTTCGGTCTGTGAATACTTTGTATCATTTAATCGTGCTGTATATTTAGTACAATCTTCCGAAACGGTTATTTTATCAGGATTGATATAGTAACCGGATGAAGATGATTTTTCTTTGAGGTAATAATCTGTACCGCATACATGATACTTTGTGGTAAATTTACCATTTGCATCTGTTGTATATGTACCTACAAGTTCATCACCTTTATACAATTCATACACAGCTCCTGCAAGTGAAGCATCACCTTGAGCAGTTGAACTGTTTGTATCTTTATCGAGTTTTGAGAACTCAAATCTAAAATACTTCAAGTAATTGATAAAGGTTAATGTGTTTGTATTATTACCTGTAAAGTAGTTTGCAGCGTTTCTAAAATTAGCACCTGATACATCATAGGAAGTATTACCATCCCAATCAACATAAAATGTTTGGGATGCCGGTTGAACATACTTACTGTCTGTATTAACCTCTTGTACGGTATATGTACCAACAGGAATATCACAGAAATATGCATATCCATCTGCGCCGGTAGTGGTTGTAAATGTTAAATCTCTACCCAAAACATTTTGATACGAGTAGCTTGTAGCAGTAAATGTTGCACCTGATAATGATTTATATGTTCCTACATTATCGTTTGATGTGTACTTATATGTATAACCGTTTTCCGATACTTCTACTGGCTCTTCTGCTAATTTATGTAATCTTAAATCACCACGCTTATATCTATTAACTATTGTATTTTCACCTGAATAGTTAATAAGGTTATACCAATCGCAAAGATTTACACCACCGTTTGCTGCATTATCATTATCGTTAAGCCAACCGTTATGACATAC
>CAVLCX010000129.1:362-5467 GCA_963661525.1 bacterium | reverse complement strand
TACCGTGTGTTTTAGGGCCATATGCAACATTATCATAAATGCTCATAGCAACAGGGTTCGGCTTTTGAACAACCATAGCAACATTTTTGCGAAGTTCATTTACATCATAAGAATATATATCTTTTCCGTCATATTTTATTTTTCCGTTTATTTTACAGGTATCTACAAGGTCATTCATACGGTCAAGTGTTTTTAAAAGTGTAGATTTTCCGCAACCCGACGGGCCTATAAACGCAGTTATTTCATTTGCCGAAATATTCATATTTATATTTTTCAAAGCTTTAAAATCGCCATAAAAAAGTTCCAAATTTTCTATTTCAAATTTATTCATTATATCTCCGTTACTTAATTATTTTTTTAGCCAAAAAATTAGACAGTGCATTGATTATTACTACAAAAATTATCAGCACAACTGCTGTGGCATATGCCTGCTCGGTATAAAGGCCCTCATTTAAAAGGCAATATAGATGAACCGAAATCGTACGCGAAGATGAAGCAAGCCCTGAAGCAATATCAGGAACAGTACCTGCTGTGTAAATAAGTGCCGCTGTTTCGCCCACAATTCTGCCGATTGCCAATATTATGCCTGACACTATACCCGGCATTGCCGACGGAAGAACGATTTTAAACACGGTACGAAGTTTACCTGCACCAAGCCCATATGAAGCTTCACGAAAGCTTGAATCAACACCGAGCATTGCTTCCTGCGAAGTTCTGATGATTAGGGGCAAAACCATAACAGAAAGTGTAATAACACCTGCCAAAAGCGAATATCCCCATTTTTTTGAAATAACGAAAGCTAAAAAACCGAAAAGGCCGTAAACTATTGACGGAATACCCGAAAGTGTTTCATTTGCCACATTTATCAGCTTTACAAAAAACGAACTTTGCTTTGCATATTCGGATAAATAAACAGCGGAAAATATACTGATAGGAACAGCAATAAGCAAGGTCAAAAATGTGATATAAATTGTATTGATTATTGCGGGAAGCATAGACTGATTTGCCGAAGTGTATTTAAGCGAAAAAAGTTCAGGTGTTAAATTCGGCACGCCCTTAATAACTATATATCCTATAATAAAAATTACAGCAAGCGCTGTGATTAAAGTGCTTATTATTATAAGAATCAACGCTATAAATGACAGCGGTTTATCCGCATATTGCTTTAATTTATTCATTGCTTACCCTCCCTTTTATGCACAGCCAAAGAAAAGCAAAGATTTATAATTAAAATAAATACGAACAATACCGCAGCGGTAGCAATGAGCGCTCTTCTGTGAAGCCCGGAGGCATATGCCATTTCAAGTACAATATTACCTGTAAGTGTGCGAACACCGGAAGTAATTGATTTTGGAATAATTGCCTGATTTCCTGCAATCATAACCACAGCCATAGTTTCACCTATTGCCCTGCCGATACCAAGAATAATACCGCTTACAACACCTGATTTTGCAACGGGGAAAACAGCCTTAAATATACTGTATTCCTTTGTAGCACCAAGTGCAAGCGAACCCTCATAATATGACGGAGCTACACTTTTAAGTGATGCTTCGCAGGTGTTGATAACAGTAGGTAAAATCATAATACCCAAAAGAATTGATGCAGTTAAAACACCTTTGCCGCTTGTGTGCGTTATTTTTTGAATTACAGGCACTACTGCAACAAGGCAGAAAAAGCCATAAACCACCGACGGTATACCTGCAAGCAGATTTACAACCGGCTTCATTATTCCATACAGCGTTTTAGGGCAATAAAATGCTAAAAACACTGCGGTTAAAACACCGATAGGCACACCGATTATAATTGCACCGGCGGTTACATAAATACTGCCGAGTATCATCGGAAAAATACCATAAAGTTCCTGCTTAGGCTTCCACACTTTGCCGAATATGAAATTTTTAAACCCTATCTCTTTAATTGCCGGTATTCCGTTTTCAAATATAAATTTGCATACAAAAATCACTGCAATTACCGATAGAAATGCACACAGCAAAAACACTATGCGCATTCCTGTTTCTTTAACCTTTTTCAAGATTACTTCTCTACCTCTTCCCAAGTGTTTACATTTCCTGCAAAAATATCTTTTACCTGATTACTTGTAAGTTCGTCAATTTGGTTTTGAGGGTTTACAATTACTGCTATACCGTCAAGCGCAATGGTTTGCGATTTCAAAACTTTCGCTTCATCATCTTTAAGGTTTCTTGAACTCATCGCAATTTCAACCGCACCCTGCATTGCAGATTCAATTCCTGCCGACGAACCTGATTCCTGAATTTCAATTTTAACATTTGGATTAAGCTTTTTATATTCGTCTGCAAGCACATTCATAACCGGAGCAACAGAAGTTGAACCTGCAATTGTGATTGTGCCTTTAAGTGTAGAAGATGTATATTCACCTGTTGATTTTGCTGAAATATATCCCTCTTTGCCGATGATTTCTTCACCCTGATTTGATGTGATAAACGAAATAAAATCTTTATCTATATCAGAAAGCTTATTGTCAACATAAGCAATTTTAAAAGGCCTTTGAAGCTTATAACTGCCGTCTTTTACAGTGGCAGTTGATACAGCTACACCGTCAAGCTTAACAGCTTTCACCGTACTGCCGAGTGAACCTAACGATACATATCCAATTGCATTTTTGTTACCCTTAACGGTTGACATCATAACCGAAGTGGAATTAGTAAGTTCTGCCATATCAGCAGTAATGTCATTGCCTTTTTCATCTGTTATACCCATAATTTCAACAAATGCATCTCTTGTACCCGAACCTTCTTCTCTGCTGATAACGGTAATTTGCCCCGTAACTTTAGATTTATCTGAATCTTCATTTTTGCCGCTGTCAGATGAACAACCATACATAGCAAGCGATACTATCCCGACAAGGCATATAACCGAAATCACACTGATAATAATACTTTTCTTTGCCATTATAATTTTCCTTTCGTTTTCAAGTGAATATGTGTACCTGCCAGGTACAGTTTGAGAATACACCACCCAAATTAAAAAACGCCAAAAATACCGTTAAAAACAAGATAAAATCTTGATAAATACCTTTTATTTTGATTTAACATCTTTTTCACCTGATTTTACATCAAGCTAACATTTCTATTATTTATCATTTGAATTAAATTATAATTTCGCAAAAAATAAAGGTGCTGTACAGCACCTTTATACTCAAATTTTTCTTACCGTTATTTCACCCGATCTCAAAACCGTTTTTTCTCCGCTTTCAAGCTCCACTTCAAGCCCGCCGCGTTCATCAATTGCCAAAGCTGTGGCAAAAGTGGTTTTTCCGTTTTGAATAAATTTGATTTTTTCACCTATCACCATTGAATGAGAACGATA
The DNA here is from genome assembly GCA_963661525.1 of bacterium. GTDB lineage: Bacteria > Bacillota > Clostridia > Oscillospirales > Acutalibacteraceae > Eubacterium_R. The sequence goes on along the minus strand of CAVLCX010000129.1, from coordinate 2,119 downwards.
ATATTCAATAAAACTTGCGTAGTCGCCTCCCACTATATTCATAAGTTCATTAACCGTTTCAGCTATTAAAGCACTGCGGTTAATATCAACATCAAGGCAGCCCGCGCCCTCAACATCACCGGGAAATTTTGTGGTGCTGATGTTAATTCCTATGCCGATAATAACGCTGTCAACTATACCCGATTCAAAATCAGTAGTAGCTTCAGTCAAAATTCCGCATACTTTTTTTCCGTTTAAATATACATCATTAACCCATTTGATTTTCGGCTTTAAATCGGTAAGCTTTTCAATAGCTTTGCACACTGCAACAGACGCGGCTGTGGTAGCTGTAACTGCATTTTGAAGAGAAGTATCAGGGCGAATTACAAGCGAAAAATATATTCCCGTTTCACTTGGGGAATAAAAGCTTTTGCCCTGCCTGCCCCTGCCGGCAGTTTGATTATTTGCAATTACCAAAAATTCGCCGCTTTTTCCGTCAGCCAAAAGTCTTTTGCAATATGTATTAGTTGAATCAATAGATTCAAAATAGGATACATCCAAATCATATTTTAAAAGCGATTTTACATCCTGGGCGGAAACAATTTTATTATTTTGATTAAGTTTATATCCGCATTTTGTTACGCCCTCAATATCATACCCCGCTTTTTGAAGAGTTTTAATAGCTTTCCAAACTGACGCGCGGCTTACTCCTATTTCTTTAGCCAACATTTCACCGCTGACATAATCATTTGAATCAATCAATTTTTTTAATACTTCATCTTTTGTTGGCATTGTAACTCCCTCCGCCACATTAGGTTTACATTTAATTCAAAGCAAAGGCAGGGAATTCCCTGCCAAAATTACAAATCATTTACTTTTTAATATAAAATATCGCAAGTGTTTTAGGCCCGCAATGTGATGAAATAGTACATCCTGCGTCTGCCCTGATTATTTCATCAAACTTGGCTTTGCCGGCAATAAGCCCCATTGTATAGCTTATAGTTTCACCGGATACACCGCCGCTGTCGGCTACAACAATGCGCGAAGTATCAGTTTTGCCGACATTTTTAAGGCAATCTTCGGCATATTGCTTGTAAATATTATCCATTTTACCTCGATATTTTTTTACTACATCAAGTGTGCCTGTTTTTGGGTCAACAGCTATACTCGGCCTGATTCCCAAAACATTTGCGCTGAACTTTGCAACACCGGAACATCTTCCGCCCTTGTGCAAATATTCAAGTGTATCAAGCACAAATGTTGTGCTGACTTTAGGCACAACAGCATTTACCCTGTTTGAAATTTTTCTTGCGTCAAAACCCTTTGCTCTGAAATCACACGCTTTAAGCACAACAAGCCCCATAGCTGTGCAAAGGCTTTTTGAATCTACAACATATACATCTTCAAAATCAGAAGCTGCAAGGCAGGCGTTTTGATAGCTTGAAGAAATAGCAGAGGATAAGCTGATATGAACAATGGCTTTACCCTCTTTTGTTATTTTATCAAACACCTCATAATACTGTGCCGGTGTAACCGCCGATGTTTTTGGAAGTGTTCCCGTTTTAGCCACAAAATCATAAATGTTTTGCGGAAAAACATCAACACCGTCTGTAAACGACTCCTCCCCAAGCAGAATTGATAAAGGGGTAATAACGATATTATTTTTTTCAATTATACTTTTTGGTAAATCACAGGTTGAATCCGCTGTGATAACAACTTCTTTCATACATACACCTTAAATTAACATTTCTATACTTTCTGTTGAAAAAGTATATCAT
>CAVLCX010000129.1:0-352 GCA_963661525.1 bacterium | reverse complement strand
GTATATCATAAATAATACTATTATTCAATAAACTGCCTGATTAGTTTAGTCTTTCTTTATAAAATTCGATTTACGAGCCGAATTTGATTTCAATATTTTTTATTTCATCTTTATTATATTTTTTATCATAAGTTATTTTTAATACGCTCTTTTCTTCTTTTTCCAATATTTCGGCATTGTATGCAATATCCCTGCCGTTTACCGTAATGCTGTAATCGCCCTTATCAACAACTCGGCTTGAAAAAGTATATCCCTCTTTTGCTGTAAGCACAACGCTTGATTGTGTGATTTTAACTTTATCAACGCATTTAATTTGCGAATCAAGATTTGCAAAAGATACTGTTTGTGTATT
>CAVLCX010000128.1:2562-5470 GCA_963661525.1 bacterium | reverse complement strand
TTCCTGCTCCGTTTGAACCTACTATTGTAACAAATTCACCGTCATTAAGCGTGAGGTTAATGTTATTTAAAGCTTTATGCTCATTTACCGTATCTTTAGCAAATATTTTGGAGACATTTTTAATTTCAAGCATTTTTTCTTGCCTCCTTTTTACTTTTTGCATTTTCAATCTTATGCTTAATTTCAGGTACTACCAATGTAATGGCAACAATAATTGCACAAGTAAGTTTCATAAGATTTTCACTGTTTTTGCCAAAGAGTGATACATCTATAACAAACGCTACAATTATTTTGTAAATTACAGAGCCTACAACAGCACTTGTTAAACCGAGAGCAACATTTCTTTTGCCGAAAATTGCTTCACCGATTATTACTGCCGCAAGTCCGTAAATAAGTGTTCCGTTAGAAAAACTTTGGTCACTGAGCCCCAAATAATGCGAAATCAGCGCACCTGAAAGGGCAATAAGTCCGTTTGCAAGTGCCAAACCGAATATGAGTGAAAAATCAACATTGATTGATGACGCCCTTACCATATCGGGATTATCACCCGTAGCTCTTATGCAAAGGCCGAGATGTGTTCTGAAAAATACGATAAGAAGTATTAAAACCAAAATACAAACAACCGCACCTATAATAAGACCCACAATCTTTTTATCTGCACCGCTGATACCGACTGCTTTGAAAAATTTGGTGAAAGCCGAATTATCGTTAAAGTTGAGGTTGGATGAACCTCTAACCATCAAATTTATTGAGTAAAGGCCGCTCATTGTTATGATACCTGCCAAAACAGGATGAACTTTTAGCTTGGTTTGCAAAAGGCCTGTAACAATTCCGGCAAGTACACCGGCAAAAAATGCCGCAATAAAGCTTGTGATGCTTAAACCTTTGCTTGCCACAACAGCGGCAACTGCCGAGCCAAAGCCGAATGAACCTTCGGTTGTAAGGTCAGGTATGTCTAAAATTCTAAGTGAAATGTATATGCCGAGTGCGAGCAGACCGTAAAGAAAACCCTCCTCGACAGCTGTAATATAAACTTGCATAATGTGTCCTTAATAGTTTGTAATGATTATTATTCGTTAACTAATTGAATTTCATAGCCGATTGTGTCTTTATCAGGTGTGCTTACACCAAGCATATCGGCTGTGCCGCAGTTAAATGTGCAGTAGTCGATTCCTACAACTTCGGCAGGAATTTCTTCAATTTTAGTGCCTTTCATATATTCAATGCACTTATCTGCTGTTTTTGCACCTATTCCCTTATCGTCAATTGCAAGGGTAGCAAGGCAGCCGCTGTTAACTGTTGTAGCTGATGAGCAGTAAGTAGGTATTTTAGCTTCGTTGCATACCTGTGCAAGTGCAGATACACCGTCTTGTACAATTGCATCATTAGGTACAAATATTACATCACAGCCCTTTTTGATAAGTGTTTCTGTTGATGCTTTTACATCTGCTGATGTTTCAACTGTTGCACTTTCGTATTTAACACCTTTTTCATCAAGATACTTTTGTGCAGCTTCAACTGTGTTTACAGCGTTGATTTGTGATGTTGAATAAATAAAACCCCATTTTTTTACATCAGGTGTAATTTTATATCCCATATCAATAATATCTGAAACAGGGATTGCATTTGATGTACCTGTTGCATTTTTATCAGGTGCAGCCATATCGGTGATTACTTTAGCTTCAACCGGTGCGCTGACTGCACAGAAGAAGCAAGGTGTGTCGGAAGCCAAGTTTACAAGTGTTTGTGTGCAGGCTGTGCCGATTGTGAAAATAGCGTCATAACTTCCGTCATCCATAGAGCTGATTATAGTTGTAAGGGTGGTTGAATCTCCCTGTGCGTCTTTATAATCAAATTCTGCATTTTCATATCCGTTTTTCTTCATTTCTTCAATGATTCCGTCTTTCATATCAACAAATGCACCGTTCGCACCTGTTTGAACTACGATTCCGAATTTTGCGGTTTTAGAATCTTCTTTACTGCCGCTGTCTGATGATTTTGAACATCCGGCAAAGCAAGCTGCTGCAACAGCAATTGCAAAAATAACAGCTAAAACCTTTTTGATTGTTTTTTTCATAATGCTACCTCTTTCTTATTAGTTGTTTTTGTTATATTCTTCAAGCTTTATAAAAGCTTTTAATACCATTTCCTCGGTAATCTTGTAAGGGTTGTGGTCAATATCTTTCATTGCGCAAACCATTGGTACAAGCCTTTCCAAGTCACTTTCGCTCATTTCAATATCTTTCAAGCAGGTTGGAAGTGAAATTGAACGGTTAAAATCAAACATTGTTTTAAACATTTTTTCGTTTTCGTCAACAAGCAGTAAAATAAGTATTCCGAAGCCGACAACTTCACCGTGCAAATGCCTTTCTTCAATGTGCGGATAAGATGTAAGCGCATAAAATACAGCGTGCGCAAGCCCTGTGTTATAGTCGATTATATGCTCCGCAGTTAATAATATTGATGCAATGCCGGTTGTAACAACTATGTCTAATACAACTTGCTCAACTTCAAAACTTGCTGTGCCTGATTTAAAATCTTCAAGTGCTTTTTTTCCGTATTTAAGCAGGGGTGTCAAACACATTTGCGATGTTGTAACACCGAGTGCGTGGTAATGTACCAAATCTTCACCTCGGCTGCTCATCTCGGCTTCAAAATACTTTGCATATGTATCGCCGATACCCGCCCACATAAACCTTGCCGGTGATTTTGCAATAACCGGTGTGTAAATAAAGCAATGCCTTGGCGGAGCGGTGAAGAAAAACGGCTCTTTAAAGCTTCCGTCATCATTATACATTATTGAAACTGCGGTTGTGCCGGCACAGTTTGATGCAATGGTAGGAAAAGTAAAAATGTTTTTACCGGTTTTAAAAGCAAGTGCCTTTGCAGTATCAAGTGCTTTTCCGCC
>CAVLCX010000128.1:1721-2520 GCA_963661525.1 bacterium | reverse complement strand
CTATGCCGAAAATAATATCTGCTTTTTTTACAAGCTCGTTTTTTTTAAGTTTTTTTACATTTTCATATGTAGCGTCACCGCCGTACCATAAAAAGTCAAGTATTTCCAGCTCACTGCCGCGGCAGGCTTCAATTATCAAATCTTTAACCTTGCTTATTGCAGTTTTACCGCCGATGCATATTGCCTTTTTGCCGAAAGGCAGACAGATTTCACATATTTTGTCATATACATTATCGCCGATTGAATAACTCGGCAAAGATATAGAATAGTTTTTCAAAATATCTACTTCCTATAAATAAAAGATAAATAATTATAACATTATATAATCTTAATGTCAATTATACCAAAAGCTGTCTTGTATTTATTTTTAATTTCCTCTAAAAATAATATGGAAATTCGGGAGGTGATAGCTTGAAAAGCAAATTGACTTCGCTTTTAATGTGTGTTATTTTTGCGTTTTGCATTTTCTTTTCATACGGTTTTACAATATGCAGTGTGTGCGTGATTAACGAAAATAAAAATATACTTAAAAGCTATTATTCCACTTCCGATATAACAACAGCACTTTCCCGCGCACTTGACTATACTAAAAATAATGCAAATAAATATAATCTTTTAACCGTCAGAATTTCAAAAGGTGTTTATAATGTGAAAAAAACATTACACCTTTCAAGCTATACTATAATTGATTTGAATAAATCATTTATCAAAAATGCCAATTACGAACGCGGTAATATTTTTAAATCACCTGAAGATAAGGAATATCCAAAATATTCTTCGCTTACACAGTGTATAATTA
>CAVLCX010000128.1:0-1711 GCA_963661525.1 bacterium | reverse complement strand
CGATAATATAACCATTGAAAACTGCGTTTTTAAAAATGTATACAGGGGAGTTGGAACGCATAATTATTTTAAAAATCTTTATCAAACCAATATAAAAATTTTGAATTGCACTTTTGAAAATATAACCGATTGTGCCATATCAGCCGTTAATTTTAAAAATATTGAAGTTAAAGGCAATAATTTTCTAAATTGTAAATATTCTGCTTTTTATCGTGATAACGGTAAATAACTCTTGTCTAATCACTTTTTTTGTTATATACTAAATAGCGTTAGAAGGTGATTTAATGCCGATTTCGGTTATGCTTAAACCGGCATCAAGTAATTGTAATCTTGCTTGTGAATATTGTTTTTATCACTCTCTTTCTTCCAAAAGGGGTGATTTTTCAAAAGGGTTTATGAGTGAAAATACAGCCCGAAAAGTTATTGAAAGCGCACTTGATTTTGCAAAAGGTACAGATGTGTTTTTTACATTTCAGGGCGGTGAGCCGCTTTTGTGTTCGCTTGATTTTTATAAAAATTTTGTTTCATATGCAAAAAGCGTGAATAAAAAAGGCAGTATTATTCATTATTGCCTGCAAACTAACGGTACGCTTATCACCGATGAATATGCCGAATTTTTTAATAATAATAATTTTCTAATCGGTGTTTCGCTTGACGGTGATGAAAAGTTAAATAAATACCGTGTATATTCTAACGGTAAAAATTCGTTTGATGATATTTTAAAAGGTATTGAAATATTAAAAAAGCATAATGTTACTTTTAATGTGCTTTCGGTCTTAACCAAAAACACAGCTTTGAATTTCAGAAAAGCTTATAGATTTTTTAAATCAAATGATTTAAGATATATTCAGTTTATAGTAGGCCTTAAACCCTTTGGTGATGAAAGCGATAATGATATGTATATGCGTAATGATGATTATGCATATTTTTTAACTAAAGGTTTTAATATTTACTATAATGATTATCTGCGCGGCGATTTTGTTTCGGTTCGCACATTTGATAATTACATATCTCTTGTAAACGGTAATAATGCCGAGCAGTGCGGTATGAATGGCTTTTGCTCCAATCAATTTGTTGTTGAAGGGGACGGAAGTGTTTACCCCTGTGATTTTTACTGCACTGATGAATGGTATCTTGATAATATAAATACATCATCATTTAGTGAAATGTATCAAAGCCCTAAATGTGTTGAATTTATAAAAAGTTCATTCAAACTCAATGAAAAATGTAAGGATTGTAAATATTTTTATTTGTGCCGCGGCGGCGGATGCAAGCGCAACCGTGAAAGCAGTGATTATTGCGATGCATATAAGCAATTCTTTTTACAAAGTGAAGATAAACTTAAACAATTAAAAAAGTAGGTGTACTTGAATGAAAAAAACTATATCTCTTATTTTATGTGCAGCTTTGTTTTGTGCGATTTTTGCTGCTTGCAGTAATGCAGATTCTTCTGATAAAACGGACGAATCTGTTGAAGCCGATAATGTTCAAATAAAAATTACGACAGATGCGCATTATGCCTCTCTTGATGAATCATCAATTAAAGCATATGAAAAGCTTTGCAATGCGGTTCTTAATTACGAAAGTGAAGTTAAATATAATGTTTCGTTAACAGATGATGTTAACAGGCTTTTTTATACTTCTTTCCCGCAGTATATTCTTGTTGACGGAATTGATTTCCTTGACGATAATTCGGGTGTTAAAATCACCT
>CAVLCX010000127.1:0-5507 GCA_963661525.1 bacterium | reverse complement strand
CTGTTAGTAATGCAGGCGACAACATGAAGGGTATCCTTTACACTTCCGGTTGGGGTGACAGTACCGATACTAAAACCACTATTTATGAAAAGTCCGGAATTTTTGGTAGTGACACTGTACAGATATCAAAAGTTGACGGACTTGCAATCGGCGTTGCTCTTTACACCGGTGAAGATTCAGACATTAGATTCCCATTGATGTTTGAATCAAGATGTACTGATGAAAAGATGAACACTAATACATATGTCGGTTGGGACTATGTATCTTATAACGACAGTACATTTGCTATTGGTGGTGCCACTTGGCAGCGTTGTACAAACTGGGATGACCTCACAGCTGTCACAACTGAAAGTGAACAAACTCACAATTTCTCATCGGATTCGACCAACAATGTTGAACGCCCTAATGATTCATATAGTAATTCTAAATCTGTAAGATATGAAATTAAAGACAATACCAAGTATTGGTCAAACTATATGTCATATATCGGAACGGGTAACAGCGACACATATTATGATGTTATCATTAATCCAACATTTAATTGTCAAGCTGACTATACATGCACCTGGAGCGGTACAAACTATGAATGCAAAGATAATTACACGTTAACAACAGCAGGAACAAATCAGCAATTCTATGTTCTTAACTATGCTCCGTTAAAGAATTTGCTTGAAAGCGATGAATTCAAGTCAAACTTCAACGATGTAGTTAATAACGAATGGAAGTATGATGTAGATTCACTTAATGAATACTATGCAATGTACAAAGAAATGATTGACTTTGACCTTGCTTCTCAAGATTATTCAAGTGAAGAAAATGTTGCGGCTGTTGCTACAAATATTAAGAACTTTGTAAACAACTACTCAGCTGAACCAACTGTAAAGAAAGAATTTACAGTTACATTCAATATGGGTAACGGCACAAAAGTAGAAAAGAATATAACAGCAGGCGACACACTCGCATCTGTTCTTCCAACTAACACAAAAACAAATTATAACAACAACGATACTCATACAGTGTATTCATGGCCTTCTGATTGCACCTCTTCAACAATTCTAAAGGGCGATGCAATATTTACAGAAGTTCCTACTGAATCGGAATGTGATTATGAAGTAGAGAATGTAGATGATGTTGTTGTTTCAACATGTAAAGTATGCGGTCATAAGAGTGAAGTAGAACTTAACACAACCGACTACGATACAGCTTATGCAACTGCAACAGAGGCTGTAAGCAATACAACGAAGTACAATGAAGAAACAAGAAATGCACTTCAGGCAGTTCTTGATGCTAACAAGAAAGCTGATGCATTATCTCAAGATGAACTTGATCAAATGACAGCAAACATCAATGCTGCTATTGCTGACCTTCAGGAAATCCTTGATACAACTGCTTATGATGCTGCTGTAAAGGTTGCAACTGATGCAATTAACAACACAAGCAAGTACACAGCTGAATCAAGAGAAGCACTTCAGGAAGTACTTGATAACAACAAGTCAGAAAATGCAAAGACTCTAGAAGAACTTGACCAGATGACAAGAAACATTCAAAACGAAGTTAGCAAACTTGAGCTTAATGTGTATACTGTAAGAATGTTCTATGTTGTTGATGATGGTGAAGTTTCAGAAGTTCAAGAAACTGTTACAGGTAAATATGGTGAAGACTTCTCACTCAAATGCACACTTGATAATAATCACTGCATTAAAAAGTGGGTTAGGTCTGCAAATGGCGACAAGCAAAAGATTGGCGACGGTGTAAAGGATATTTCAGGCCGTTTCTATACAGACGCAGATTATTATGTATATGCAACAAAGGCTAAGTCTAGCCAAGAAGGTTCAATTGTTGTATCTCTTAAAGATAAAACAGGTGTAATTGTTGACAGCATGTATGCCGATCTTACTGACGGTGTTGCAAAATTAAATATTACATTTGATATTGCAAACAAGACAGTTACAGTAAACGGCAGCACATTAACTGCAATGGATTTAACATTCTATGATATCGTTGGCTTCAAGGTTAACGGTGTAGAGTATACATCAAATGATAGCATTTCGTTAGATGCTGAGAGTAATGTTATAATCGAAACTATTTATGAGAATGCTGTTTCATATGCAATCACTTCATCTGATAACTCTTGCACACCAAGTGTAGGGACAGCTTGGTGGAATCAAAAGGTTACTGTTAAATCAGATAACGCTACTGATTCAACAAAGTGGTATGTAAATGAAAAATATGTAGCAAGCGGTGCAAGCTATACTTTCTATGCATGCAACGATGTTGATATCACTTGCAAGAATGATTCAACATCTGACACAGCAACAGCTACCGTTGAAAGACTTAGCTATAACAATCCAACTGAAAAGACTATTACTGTTGTAGGTTCATTCTATGTTCCTTCAGATTGTGAAGTAGTTGAAAAGGGTGTTCTTCTTAAGACAACATCTGTAAACAAGATTGAACAAGTTACGGACATTGCCAACTTCACAGGCAATGACGCTAATGCACGTAAGTTTGTTGCAAATAATTACGATGTACAAACAAATCAATATGTTATAAGTGTTTACTCAAAGAAGCAATATACTGATCTTTGTGTTGGTGCAGTAGCATACGTAGTTTATAATGATGCTAGCGGCAGTGAACATATAGAATATTCAGACCTTGAAGTATTTTCACAAAATGATTGATTTGGAAGGGGTATATATAATGTCTAGATTAAAATATGAATCGCCAGTATCAGAAATCAATGAATTTGAAACTGTTGATGTTGTAACAACATCTCTTGGCGACGGCAACAATCTTATAGATGGCGACGGCAACGATGGATTTCCTTTTTAAGTGAAAACAAATAAGTGCTAAACAAATGGGCTATCTCACAAAGTGAGATAGCCCTGGTTTTTTATTATTGCCTTTTCTTTTGGCAGTTGAGCGCCGAAAGGAGCGAAATAATAACCACCAGCAAAGCTGGTGGTTATTATTTAAATTCAGCCACATTTATTTTCCTTTGTCATCATTTTATATTTACATTATTACTCCGTCTTTGAATATGGAAATGTCGCGGTAGGAGTTAATTTCGTTTTTGGTTTTCTTGCCCGAAGCTATTTCAATTACTAAATTTAATATATCTTCGGTAATATTTTCAAAATCTTGATTATTTATCAGTTCACCCGCATTGAAATCTATCCAGTTGCTTTTTCTTGCGTAAAGTGAAGAATTTGATGATATTTTTACAGTAGGTACAGGTGCGCCGAGCGGAGTACCTCTGCCCGTTGTAAACAATATAATATTTGCTCCTGCTGCCGTAAGGTTTGTTACAGACACAATATCATTGCCCGGCCCGGTTAATAAACTTAAACCCGGCTTTTTGCAATGCTCACCGTATTTAAGTATATCGGTAATAATTGCTTTTCCGCCTTTTTGTATGCAACCGAGCGACTTTTCTTCAAGTGTGGTTATTCCGCCGTCGTGATTTCCGGGTGACGGATTTTCATAACATTCTTGGTTGTGTGAAAAGAAATATTGCTTGAAAGAATTTATCATATCAACGCATTTATCAAATGTTTCACGGTTTTCACACCTTTGCATCAGTAATGTTTCAGCGCCGAACATTTCCGGTACTTCCGTTAGTATTGCCGATGTGCCGAATGAAGTTACCCTGTCGGTAAGCCTGCCGCAAAGGGCATTTGCACAAATTCCGCTGAATGCGTCAGAACCGCCGCATTTATAACCTATTACAAGCTTGTTAAGCGGAATAGGTTCACGCTTAAAATCTTTGACATAATCATAAAGTTCTTTAATCAACTTTTCGCCCTCTTCAAGCTCGTCTTCACAGTCTTGTGTCACAAGAAATTTTATTCTGCTTTTGTTATAATTGCCAAGATATTTTTTAAATGTTTTTACATTCGTATTTTCACAGCCAAGCGATACAATCAGCACACCGCCTGCGTTCGGATGATTTGCAAGGGAAGCAAGAATTGTTCTTGTGTTTTCCTGGTCGTCACCAAGCTGACTGCATCCAAACGGATGCGTATACGCAAAAATACCGTCGCATCCCTCGCCGATTATTTCCTGCCCGATTTTTTCGAGACTTTTTGCTGTGTTGTTAACACAGCCGACTGTCGGAATAATCCATATTTCGTTTCTTGTTGCGGCTTTGTTATCATCCCTTAAATATCCGTTAAATGTAAGTTCGCAGTTTTTCGGTTTATATTCATTGGCACCTGCAAATTTGTATTCAACTATATCACTTAAATTCGTTTTTAAATTATGCTCGTGTATATGCTCACCCATTTTGCAGTCACGCGTAAGGTGGCCGATAGGTTCATTGTATTTAATTATGTTTTCGCCTGATTTTATATCTTTTAATAATACTTTGTGGCCGAAAGGTATGTCATCAAGCAGGGTGATACCGTCAACTTTTTCACCTTTTGTTAAGCTTTCAAGTGCAATTGCAACATTGTCATTTTCATTTATTTTAAATAATTTATTCATTTAAAAGCATCTCCATTGCACTTTTTACTCCGTGTTTTTTAATGTTTGCATACCAGTGGTTTACAGTATCGTAAATATTGTCGTATTTTGTCAAATCCTCGCTCCAAAACTCACTGTTTGCAAGCACATCAAATACTATATCTTTATGTTTTGCTTTGAAAAACTCAAGCACATTTTCAACATCGTTTACAGGATAATCTTTATTTTCAAAATCTTCATAAAAATTGATTAACCCTGCAAAAGCAAAGGATAAAACTTTAGGTGCTTTGCCGAATTTGTCATAGTAATCAAGGTATGAGCAAAGGCAGCGTGCTTTAAACTTTGCAACGGAATTTAAGCTGATGTCAAGCAGCTTGTGGTCAATAAAAGGATTATTAAATCTTTCAATTACACTTTGTGCAAAGCTTGTTAATTGCTCTTTGTCAAGGTCAATTGTTTCTAATATTTCTTCGTTTAAGCCTTTTAATATGTAAGCTTTAAAGGTTTCGTCGTTAACCATATCTCTTACGATTTTAAAACCTGCATTATACCCGGCAAGTACACTCATTGTGTGAACACCGTTTAGTATTTTAACCTTTCTTTCACGGAAAGGAAGTACACTTGTTACAAATTGCGCACCCATATCAACTTTTGTAAAAGGAATTACTTTTCTTGCTTTTTCATCTGCTTCAATAATAAAGCTTGCATATGGCTCGCACGAAACTGCGCAGTCATCACTTTCATATTCAACATTGCCTGTTACTATCCTGTCAACAAGGGTGTTGCAGAAGCTGCATTCGTTTTCAACAAAATTTATAAACTCATCGCCAAAGTCCCAAAGCTTTGCATATTTTAATATGCAGTTTTTTAATTCACTGCCGTTATTTTCTATTAACTCAACAGGTAAAAAAACAAGCCCGCTTTTGCCTAAATCAAAACGCTTTTTAAGCAGATATGTGATTTTTGCGGGAAATGAAATATTTGGAAAATTCTCTGCCTTGTCATTACCGTTATAGCAAATTCCCGCTTCGGTTGTGTTAGAT
>CAVLCX010000126.1:0-5533 GCA_963661525.1 bacterium | reverse complement strand
ATTGAATCACGGCTATACTTTATATTTCAAATACAATAATAATAAAACAAGTATTGTTGACCAAGAACATTATTTGGGCTATACGAGATATGTTTTACCTGAATAATACACATGAACTTGACATAAGAGGGTAGCTACCTCTTATTAGGCAAATGGAATATAGAAAATACTGCTCCTGTATTTTACTATGTTCTGTTTGCCGTATATTACTTAAGGAGCATATATATGACAAATGAAACTAATAACAGGTTTTCACCTGCGTATCAAAACATCAAATATTATAGAAATGAAATTGAATATATAAAAAAATTAAAATGTAAAAGCAAATTTAAGTCTTATGCATTTTTTTATTTATGTTTTCTTACAAAAGCTGTTTGTACTAATGTTGATGTAAAAAACAAAACATCAATGAAGAACACACCAAATACATATATAAAAATAAATTACTTGAAATATGTATTTGGAGTAAATTCAAAAGTTCAAGCATATGACATTCTTAAAATTTTAAAAGATAAATATAAAGCCATTGATTACCAAATTATAAACAACAAAATAATATATATTTCTTTTAATATAAAATCACAAAGTTTACCGTCAGGTGAATATTCACGAGAAAATACTACTGCATATAACAATGCTATGTCAATAAAAAATAATGAGGGTTTTATCCTTGTAAATAAGTTAGACTTTTTCAATACTTTCTTTAATAACAATTATTCAAAAGGTATTCAAGATTTCTATATTTATTTAAGACTGAATACAGTGTATAATGATAAAAATTTTTATGAATACATTCCTAATAAGCTTAGAAATAAACACATAACTCTTTGGAAACCAATGACAATTAAATATAATGATGCTTTACTGTCTTTATATTGTCATCAAGACGATTTAGCAAATCTTTTTAATGTTAATGTGAAAACTATTCAAAGATACCTAAAAACTCTTAAACGCTTGCATATAGTAAGTTATGCATATGTTGCTAAAAGAGGAACTGCAATAATTCTTTCGTATTTAGATACAATTGAAGAAAAACATATAAACAAAGAATCTATAAAAGATAGCGTACTTGATTTAATTAAAAAATTAAAAAAAGAATACGAAATTCTTTATTCTTTTACAAAAAGAAAATTTGCGTTTGTTTGTTTATTTTATTCAAACGAACCAATAATTTTATCAGAGAATAACTGCGATTTATTTGAAAAAGCTATCACATAAAATTTGAAAAGTAAATATTTAAAAAAAGCTTCTGAAAAGAGGCTTTTTTGTGCTGTCAAAAAGCATTTTTATATATAAAAAAAGCTACAAATATAACTCTAAACGGTTGAATTTGCAGCCTTTTTTGCTGTTTACTTATTTTTTCTTCGGATTTTTTTACTGGACTTTAACAAAATGATAATACCTGACATTTATTTTTTTAAAGTGGACTTATTTTTGTAAAGTATACCTTAAATATTTGATTTGCTTATTAAAATTTATAATTATTATATTAGTATTCTATTATTATATTTCTTTTAAAAACAATAACAGGGTATATATTTGTCTTTATTAACTACATATATTTAACAGTAATTATATTTATTTGATATTTTTTGTTTTTGGGTATTGACTTACCATTGTACTTGAGTTAAAATCTAATTGTAGGACAGGGGGAAAAAGTGTTTATCACTTGTTCTATTAAAGATTATTGTTATTTTTTATAAACTTTTAATTGTGATTTTTATACCTTTGAAAGTTTATTATTTCGTCTTAATTAAAAGACATGTTTTAGTTATTATTAACCTTTTGGTTAAAATGTTGTTTTATTCAACATTAAGTTATCGTTTTTTATAGCTTTATTTGTTATGCCTTTTTGTAATAACTGATATTTGCTAAACTGATAATGATAACTATATTAAAAGCTGAATTTCTACTATTTAATGTAGATTTGATTTTTAAAGTCATTCGCCTTTATTGGTTGAATGGCTTTTTTATTTACCTTTTTGTGTAAAAATTTAAAATTTAATAAAATACATATTTTACACACATTTTGAGTCATAGAGCTTATTTATTAAGCTTTATGGCTCTTTTTTATTTTTTAGGAAAGGAGGAGGTATTCATGACTAAATTACATTCTCCATTGGAGAAAAGAGAAGCAATGAAAATAAATGTTTCTGATAAAATTTCAACTTTAGTTACTGCTACCGGTACTGCTATTGCAACTGCAAGTGTTTTTGTTATGACAGCTTATGCTTCCACTCTGGGTTCAAAAATGGCTAATTTCTTTAAGACAACTTACGATGATATAAAAAGCGTTTTTGATGTTGCTGCAATCGTAGCATTAGCGTTCTGCTTACTTACTTTGTTATTTGGTAGAACCGATAAGACGGCCGATAAATCATATAGTTGGCTTTGGAAAATCGTGATTGCATTTGTTTTGTTCCATAGTCTCGGTTGGTTGATTCCTTGGGTAGCAACACAAACCGGTGGTTCAACAATCACTGGCGTTGATTCAAATGGCAAATTTACGGTAGAAACTGCAAGTGAAAATACGAGTAAAGGATTTATTCATCTATTACAAAACAATTTTATAAACTAATTTAACAATAATCTTATAATCCTACATATCCCCTTGCTTACCATTTGGTAGGTGAGGGGATTACTTTTAGAAAGGAGAATATTATGTTTAACATCGTTTCAGAAATAATATATAACTTAAACAAAATTATTTGCAATATTATTGGTGCGATTATCGGCTGGCTATTTGAACTTGTTGAAAGTGTTGGTCTCAGCATCAATAGAATAGTTACATCGTTTCCCGGATTAGACAAAACCGTTTATGGAACAGTTGTCGTTGTTGGATGTACATTGACGCTACTATTTTTTATTTTTGGAATATTACAATTTTTATTTCCTAATAGCGAAGTTGATCTGCCGGCGGAAAACCCTTTTCTTTTAGTCTTTAGATTTATTGTATCACTTCTATTAGTTATTAATTTCAAAACTTTTTTTATAGATGTTTTTGTTGATAAATTGTTTATACCTGTATTCAACGATATTAGCACTAATTTTGAAACA
This sequence comes from bacterium, assembly GCA_963661525.1. Taxonomy (GTDB): domain Bacteria; phylum Bacillota; class Clostridia; order Oscillospirales; family Acutalibacteraceae; genus Eubacterium_R. Next base: position 2,476 of record CAVLCX010000126.1, on the reverse strand, counting down.
AAAAGTGGTAACTATTGGCTAAATAACATTATTGCAGAAATCGAGTCGTTAGATTCCTCTACATTAGCACAAATTGTTAATTTTGTAATAATAATTTTGTTCGGATTAACATTTTTGATTAGTACCGTAAAATTTGTAATTTATCATTTTGAAAGATTATTTGAATTGACTTTTCTTATATATGTTTCTCCATTGGCATGCTCAACATATACGCACAAAGCTTTGTCACCAATGTTTAAAAATTATATAAAGTTAATGGTTGAACAAGCAATCTGTATAATTTTTAATTTGATTATTGTTAAATTAATAATTAACGGATTATATACAATCAATACAACAACAATGTTAGGAAAAACTGCGGACCGATTAACAGAGAATGCTTCTTTGTTGTCAGATGTCAACTCCTATTTTTTAGGAACAACTAAAAATTATATTATTCAGATGCTGTTTCTTACGGCGATTTTAAGCGTTGGTAAAAAAATGAGCGTTAAAGTTGGTCAAGTTTTAGGAGTAAACGGAATGAGTGATACAGTTCGTGGTGGACTTGGTGCTATCGGTGCTATTGGCGGCTTTGCTGCTCATAGTGTTATGCATCGTGGCGGAAATAACAGCAATTCAATAAAGCCAGCTAATACAAGTGAAAATAACCCTACTGCTGCAGATACTTTTGCAGAAAAAATTGGTGATTCGATTTATAAAACCACTGGTAATGAAAAAGCTGCTGCTATTGTTCAAGAAACAGCAAGAAAAGTTGCAAAGCCATTTGCTAATGCTTCAACACAAGCGAAAGATAAAATGGATAACTTAAATGGAAAATCTGATGATATAAAAGGTAGAAACGCGGCTGATACTGAAAGTGTTGATAAAGACCAAAATAATGAAAATGCAGACCAAAAGAACGGAATTGAAACAGAACAAGCCAATACAGAAAATAAACCTGATGAAAAAATATCTAATGAAAATAAAAATCCTGCCGAAACCAATAAAGCAACAGATGTTGATAAAATTGACGAAGGTAATAAAACAGTTAGAGCTAATTTTGAAAATGATAAGCAAAGTGCTAATACAGGTAAAGCTGAACAATTTGGTGCAAAAGTTGGCAAAGCTACAGGTGAAGGTGCTTCTGTTGCAACCGGATCTGTGGAAATGTCTGGTATAGCAGGTAAAGCAGGAGAAAAAATTGGTGGCAATGTTGGCAGAGGTGTTGACAAAGTTTCTGAAAATATTAAGCAGACAACTGTTACTTCTGGTAATCATACAGGAAGTTCAGCTCATTCAGGAAACAGACCGGGTTCAAGAAATAATTATGTTAATACTTCAAGTAATGTTTCTCATTCAGATGACAAAACTCAATCTTCAAGAGCTGAAGTTTCGAATAAAAACACAGGTAGTAATTCATCTTCTGAATTTAATTCGTCTAAATCAACTTCAAAATCTCCTAATGATAATGAATCATTTAGCAAAGTAGACATTGATAAAATAAATCCAAGCAATACTTGATGTCTTTAAGTAGTTTATATTGGAAAGGAAGTGTTTAAAATAGCTAAAGAAAAATATTTTGAAGATGAGAAAAAGAATTCTACAAATACTGTTGTGAATATAACATTCATTTCAATTGTTTCTGTTATTTTAGCTGTTGTTATTTTTCTTTCTTCTTTCGCATCTTTGCCGGGGCTAATGATTTCAGGTATTGGGGATTATGTCGATAAAGAATTTACCGAATGGAGTGTAAATAAAGCTAATCAAACAATAATTGATGCTTTTTCTGACATTGAAAAAGAAGTGTCAAAAGAAATAATTAAAGAAATTAACAAAAAATATATCACTGGGTACCAAGACAAAGTGACTTCTTTTTGGAAAGACGAAAACAAAGATACTTTTCAAATTTGCAATGACGATAAATACGGTCAAAAAGATTTGCTCGCTTGGTATTTATATCAAAATAACAATGGCGCTTGTTACACAATGGCTCGGTTACAAAATTATTATAGAACTAACACTTCCGGAGATAAGCTTGATTCAATATATTTTATGTGTGCTTATTCAGTATGGCATCAAAGTAATAATCTAAATGATGAAAATGATACAAAAGATGCTGATGGAGAAGAATATGTTGAATCCGATGATAAAGATGTAAGATGGAAAGATTTTGATGTTAAGGGTTTGAAAAAATACATCAAAAAAAATAAAGCCCAACTCCTTCGAGCAAATTATACATATACAAATGAATATATCATTAGGGATGTAAAAATTGTTGATTCTGAAGGAAACGAAAAAATTGTCGAAGCAAAAGTTCCGGTAAGAACTGTGAATATAGATTTAAAAATTGCTTCAAATCAAGATATTGCTGAATTATTTAATCTTGATGATGAGCAAAAGGAAAAAGTTGAAGCGTATCGAGAACTTGCAAAAGGACTTTTTGAAGGCAGAGAAAAAGGCTCAACTGATATGTTATATGCATCCTTTGAGCCTATTC
>CAVLCX010000125.1:0-5609 GCA_963661525.1 bacterium | reverse complement strand
CGCTGCCTTCTGAGGTGAGGGAGTCAATATTCAATTTTATATCATCATTTTTTGACAGCTTCACCTAAATCACCAATATACATAATATCATAAATTATAGCAATAATAAAGTCTTTTTTTAGATTTTTTATATACAAAAAGAGGCAACTATTCAGTTGCCTCTTCAATTAACATATTTGCATTATTTTCAAGCTGCTTTATTATATCAAAGCCGCACTTTTTTTCAATTTCGTGAATACCGCTTTCAAAATCAGGCTTGCGCGAGGTTAAATTATGGCAGTCAGAACCGATAAGATGAATTCTTCCTGCTTCAAGAAATTTAAAAAGCTTTTTCCTGATATGCCGCGGCGAATCAACAAACGAACTGATATTAACCTGTGCCGAGCATCCCATATCAATATATTCATCAAGTAAATCGGCATCATCCATAAATGCAGGATAACGCTCAATATGAGCCAAAATCGGCTTAATACCGTAATCATAATTCAAATTAAGCAATCTGTCATAAATATCTTGCGAAAAATCGCAGGAAAAAGGATGTTCAATCAATGCATAATCAGAATTCCCGATTTTAATTTCATCAAGACTTGAATTATTAAAAAGATATTTGGAAATATACACTTCTGCCGATAAAATAAGTTTAGGACTGCCGAGTGGCAAAGATGATTTCAGCAAGTTATAAGCATTATTACGCCTTGCCACAAAATCATCATAGCTTATGGAATCCGAATAATAATGCGGTGTTAAAACAATTGCCTTTGCACCTTGCTTTTTAAGTATATCAATCATTTTTAAGCTGGTTTCAACATCAGGCGAGCCATCATCAATACCCGGTAAAATATGACTATGCACTTCAACAAGATTTTCAAGCATTTTAATTACCATAGCCTTTCAATCATAAAAATCAGTACTTTAAAATTTAGGAATAGTATCAAGTACAATAGATATTACCATTGCAAAACAAGTTTGTCAACTTATTTCACAAATTGCTTATTAAATGTATTTTAGTGTATTGACAAAATACATTAAATAGTTAATAATACAATGTGGAATATTTTGTTTAATGAAAGGAGTTCTTTAATGACAGATAACAAAATCAAAATGCCTGTTTGGGGGCCTTACTCAAAAAAATATATGGGCATTTCAAAAATAGTTAATGAACTTGCAGATAAAGGTGCAAGATATGACTTTTCGGTTCACCCTACACTTTGGAACAGTTCAACACCTGTACCTAATGTTACGGTACCGTCAAATTATCATTTATGGAGCTGTAAAAACGATTACACTTTCTATTCATACAGATATGAACTTATGTGGAAAGACCAGGTTTATGCCGATATTTCGTTTTCAAAAGCTTATGAAGATGCATACCTTATGAGATGTGAAATTTTCAACAACACATCTCTTTCGCAAAACTGCATTTTAAATATATTTGCCGCTCTTGAATTTCCAAACCCGACTTACTGTGAAGTCAGCGTACCTAATGGTGCAATTTTAAAAAGTGCCAATGATTATGTTGATTACTCATATGCAGTAGCAAGGCCTTGGGATGAAGAAAATCCTGACGGAATGTACAAGGGTATGTTTGCCGATAAAGATTTTTATCTTGGCAAAGGACTGGGCGACAGATGCGAAAACTACCATGTTCACTTTTTAAATCTTGAACCTTTCGGCTGCGTAAAAGGCGATAAAGTATCATATAAATTTAAAGAAAATAATATTAAAAATCCTGTAATCGCAGTAAGATACAAAACTGTAACAGACGGCGACGCACAATTTGATATGAACGGTACAACAGTAACTTTTGCACACAGCAACGAGCTTACTGTTACCGCTATTCCCTATATGCAGGAATTCACACTTGAAAGCCTCGGCAAAGCCGGAATTGAACTTGACTTTTTGTGTGTAGTGAACGAAAACGACATTGAAAAAATCAAATGTGAAACAAAGGCACAACCTTATATGCCTGAAATTGAAACCAAGGTGCTTGATAACGGGCATATCACAAAGCTTACATATGACTGCCTTGAAAATCCTTTTTATATTTTAACCGGAAATAAAAACACAAGGGAAAGGCAGCTTGATTCAGGCTCACTTGAAGACGCGCTTATCAACAGGCTTTCAAACGGTGACCATACATATGACGATTTAAGAGAAACATTTTCAGGTTCGTTTAAAAGAAAGCACAGTGACGACGGATTTTTCCACAACACACTGATTAAATCAATCTTTATTGAACCTAACACCTCACATATTGAATATGTAATGCTGTCACAAAATGAGCCTAAACCGCTTTCAAATGAAGAATACGAAGCTATTTACGAAAATGCAAAAAAAGGGAGCGAGCCTGCAAACTTCAACGAAGCAGGCAAAAAGTACACCCTTTCTACCGAGATTTTAAAATCAACACTTTTAACAAATGTTGTATACCCTGTTTACCGCCACGGTGAAAATGTAATTCATCACACACCAGGTAAAAGATGGGACAGCTTTTACACTTGGGACAGCGGTTTTATCGGAATGGGGCTTCTTGAATTTTCACCGAAACTTTGCCAATACGCACTTGATATGTATCTTTGCGATGATACAAACAAAGACTTTTGCTTCTTGCTTCACGGTTCGCTTGTACCCACTCAATTCGTTGAGTATCTGGAACTTTTAAAGCGTACAAACGATAAAGAAACCCTTGCATTTATGTACGATAAAGCCAAGCTTTACTATGAATTTTTAAGAGGCAGAACTCACGCTTCAACTGTGGCAAAGTTTAATAACGGACTTCTCACCACTTATGATTATTGGTATTCACACTGCGGTATGGATGATTATCCGGCACAGGTTGAAATGATGAAGAGAAAGTCACAGAAATACACTTGCCCTTGCCTTTCCACCGCGCAGATTATCCGTGCAGGCAAAATAATGAAAATGGTTGCCGATTCACTCGGAAGATATGACGACATCAAAGTTTATGATAAAGATATTGAATATTCAACCAAAGCATTAAATGAGCTTGCTTGGGATGAAGAAACAGGATATTTCGGATATACCGAATATGATGAAAACGGTAATGTTAAAGGCATTATGAGAACGGCAGACGGCGAAAACTTCAACAAAGGTATGGACGGTGTTTATCCTATTGTTGCCGGTGCGGTTGAAGGCGAAAGAAAGCAAAGAATTATTGAGCATATTAAAAATCCTAAAGAAATGTGGTCTAACGCAGGCATTTCTGCTGTTGATATGAGTGCATCATACTATTTTGATGACGGATATTGGAACGGAAATGTTTGGATGAGCCACCAGTGGTTTATTTGGAAAACAATGCTTGATAACGGTGAAGCCGACTTTGCGTTTGACATTGCAAAGCTTGCGCTTGATATGTGGAAAGAAGAAACCGACTTCACATATAATACATACGAATGTTTCGGCATTGCAACAAGGCGCGGCGGTTGGTTCCACAACTTCGGCGGCCTTTCGGCACCAATATGCATTTGGGCTAACGCATACTTCAAGCCGCAAACCGTTACAACCGGTTTTGATGTTTGGACTGATTACCAAAAAACTACCGACACAAGTGCTGAAATAAAGTTCAAATATTTCGGAAACTGCGATAAATACACAATGGTTGTCACTCTTTCTGACAAGGCGCAGTACATCGCATACCTTGACGGAAAAGAAATCAGCTTTAATGAAAGAAACAAAGGTTCTCTTGAATTTACATTCAAAAAAGATGTAAAAGGCGGAGTACTTGAAATAAAAGAAAAATAAGGGGTTAAAAATGGCAAATAAAATTTACGGAAGTAATAATGAGCCGCTTAAGGTTCAGGTTATAACTGATGTTCACTACTATTCAAGAAAACTCGGAGTTGAGGGCAAGGCGTACGATAAAATGGAATCAAAATCCCAGATGGTGATTAAGGACAGTCCTTATGTCATCAAGAGGGGATTTGATATGCTCTGCGAGGATAAGAGCACTGATATTGTGCTTCTCTCGGGCGACACCACCCACGATGGCGAAATAGATTCTCATACTGAATTTATCGAGATGCTCCGTGAGCTTAAAAGCCGCGGCAAGAGAGTTTATGTAATTACCGCCACCCACGATTACCAGGATAATGGCATTGCCTACGCCTGCCGAGGTGACGAAAGGGTAGAGGTTCCTGCCGTCGGTGAAAGACACGATTTGTGGGATATGTATTATGAATTCGGCCCAAATGAAGCAATTTCCACACATCCTGATTCAATGAGCTATGTAGTTCAGCTTGCGCCGGGCTACCGCCTTTTTGCACTTAATGACGATACTAACTATAAGCCTGAGGGTGAAAGAGGTTCAGGCTTTTCAGATGATTGTATGAACTGGATTATGGAACAGCTTGAAGATGCAAAGAAAAATGACCAATTTGTTATTGCAATGACTCACCACCCGATGATTTCTCCTTCGCCGTTTTATAACATTATCGGCGGCGGAAATATGCAGAGAAATTACGAAACCACTCGTGAAACCTTTGCAGACGCAGGACTTTCCTGTATGATTACGGGTCATACCCATGTTCACGATATAAGCGTTGTCACCACCAAAAAGGGCAATAAATTTTATGATGTGGCTTGCGGCGCATTTATCGGCTGTCCGCCGGCTATGAGAAACATTACCTTTGACCCGAAGAATGCAAAAATAGATGTCGACACCGTTTATATTGATAATGTAAAGGAAATCGACACAAAGGGCAAGAGCTTCCCCGACTATATGATGGATTTCTTCTTCGGTATGATTAAAGAGGTTCTTTGGGCAATGGGAAATGATATTGACCGCCTTGCCGAGATGACGCCCGCATTTTCCGTTCCGGGCGAAACCGTAAAGAAATTTGCGTGGATAATTAAGCCTGTCGGAAAGTTTCTTAACCGCTTAACCTTTAAGAAAATCTGGCGACTTTGCAAAAAGGAAAGCGGACTTAAAAAGGCAGATATTGCGGACATTGCAGATAATAAGGTGATTGATTTTATCCTTGAGCTTATCCAAAATCTTTACTGCGGCGATTCGCCTTACAGCCCTGAAACAAGAGAGTATAAGCTCACCTGCGGTCTTCTCAATGTAATAGATTCATTCCTTAACACAATTCACTTAAGCATAGGCAAATTCTTAAAGGGTGCTACAAGCGTAAGAGGTCTTGTTGAACCGCTTCTTTATAACAGCGGCTACTGCGACGAAAAGGCTACACTTCCGCTCTACCCTATTTATGATGATGAAAACCCTGCACCTAAAGAAGTATTTGATAAAAAAGAATTTAACGACCCTGTTAAAAAGAGCAAAAAAGGCCCACTCGTCCTTTTAATTCTCATTTTACTTGTGGTACTTATTCTTGCTGTTGCAGTAGGTTTGGTTGCACTTGTTGTATGGGCAGTTATTGCAATTATTCACGCAATATCAGGCACCGCAATGCTTGGTTTGTTATTTTCGTAAAAAAAGCATTGCAATAACGGTAAATTATTGATATAATGTTATCGTCTTAAATTTTTATACATATTTAAAGGAGTAAAATTATGGCAGACGAAAAGAAAAAAATCAGTCTTGGCGGCATTGACAGTGCTGCTGAGGAAAAGGGTTCATTTATCAAGAC
>CAVLCX010000124.1:0-5668 GCA_963661525.1 bacterium | reverse complement strand
TCAGAGTGCTACTGTATTTGCTCATCAGCGTGCTTTTTTGTATATTTCTATACTATTTGTTTATTTTGTTTTGTATTATTCCGTTTATTTTAATTATTGTAATTGGTATTATTATCATTAAAAAAATTATTATTGCAGGAGTAATTTGTTCGCTTTTTATTACTTTGTCTAAAACTGTATCTAATAATATCATAGTTTACTCACTTTTTTGGTAATGCACTTGGTAGGTTAGTAATATTAGCTATAAAGTCAATTGTTACATTGTAGAACTTTGCTAATTTAATTACATTGTGAAATGGAATTTCATATTCTCCCGTTTCCCACCTACTATATTGCTTTTGTGTTGTATCTAATATTTTTGCTATATCTGTTTGTGATAAATCTTTATCTTCTCTTAAGTCTTTTAATCTCTGATAAGTATACATTACACCAACTCCTTAAAAATATTTTACCATAGTACGAAATTGGGGTATTGACATTAGTACAATAATGGGGTATTATGCTGTTAGTACATTGTTGTACTAATTCTTTTTAGGTAGGTGATAAATATGACAGTAGATGAAGTATCTGTTGTACTTGACACGATGCAACCTATATATACTTGTGTTGGTATTATTATAGGTTTTATTTTGTCTGGTTTATTTTATATTATTTTTGATTTTGTTATTGACGATATTGTTATATTTAATAAAGACAAAAATCAAAGTCAAAGGATGACGAAAAATGAGTGAAAAAATGAAAGTTGCCCCCGCCACTAATAGGGGGGGCAGAAAATACATGCAAATACCCGTTAATCATAGACTGGGTAACGTTTTCGGGGCATTTTACGACTTTTGAAGAAATAATAGAATTTCTCGGATTGAAAAACAGCGGTCTTGAGTTTGAAGAGTGCCCGCCTCGGTGGTTTTATAAATACTCCGTGACGTATGATAATCATATAACATTGATGATGTCACAGAAAGAGGATTATACACGCTGTTGTGTTAATATCTCGGGTCAAGGTTGCCGCTTAATTGAGTCTTTCTCTTGTTATTCTCTCCTTGACTTGATTAAGCGGATAGCCGAACTTGACGGATTTAATGTATCGAGAATAGATATAGCGCAAGATGTAATTGATGATAGCTTTAGTATTGATACACTTGTAAAAGCATATCGAAAAGGAAATTACACTTGCAGGTCTAAATTTTCTAATTTAATGCAATCACAAAATGACGGTGTTAAAGGTACATCTTTGTATTTCGGCAAACAAAACAGTAATTGCTTTATCAATATTTATGATAAACGAGCTGAAAGAGGTTTTCAACCTGAAGATATGCCGAATTGGACGCGAATTGAAATTAGACTTCGTTCAGTCAATGCGCAAGGATTTGCAAATAAACTTACAAGTGATGAAGATGTAGGTTTTTTTACACCGGAGTGCTTAATAACTACTTAAGGTTTGTAGTTAGTAGTAAGGATGATAACAAGTCAAGATTAGCTACTGCACCTTATTGGAAAAAGATATTAAGTCACTCCGAAAAAATAAGTGTTATTGATAGTGTGGGTTTTGAATATAACTATTCAAAGTTTGAAAAGTATCTTTTCAATACTTGCGGCAGCAGTATACTTACATATTTGCTTACTCATTCTGCTAAAGAGTTGGAAAATGAACTTTTTTCAAGAGGTATTAAACTTAATCAACATCAGCAAATGTTAGTTAATAATTATCTTGAAGATTGCGATTTTTACATAATTGAATAAGTCGAAAGACTATAAAAAGAAAGGGGATAAACAATGGAGTTTATCAAAACAATTATTGATTATATGAAAGGTTGGGGAGCAACTGAATGGTCGTTGGCGGCCACCGTCCTAATCGAATTAGCTGTAATTCTTTTCTTTAATAAAGGTGCATTGTTAGCACAGTCAAAGCTACAAGCCTATGAAAAAGAATTAAAAGAAAAAGATGATGTTCTAACACATTATCAAGAATTATTTGAAGAAAGGAGTGAAGCATAATGAAATTAACTACAACTGTTAAAGCACCTGTTCTTGATATGTTTTCTCGTGACTGGGAATTTGAGGGTAAAAAGGGTACAGCACATTTTGTTGTAATTTATGATTATGACAACCATACAAGTGAAAGACTTGTAATTGATAGTGCTAATGATAAGCTTTTTGATATTATTTCTAATATCAATTTGCTTGAAGAATATAAACTTACTGTTGTTCTTAATGAATCTTATGGCAAGTTAAGAAAAGAACTTGTAGGAGTTGAAAAACTTGGAAAGTAACGAACTTTTGGAAAGCATATATACAATATGCGGTTCAATCCTTGTAGTTGAGTTAATCAAGTTTTCAATAGATTATTTGATAAAACCACTTGTTAATTGGATTGGCTCACTGTTTCCTGAAGATTGGGGGTCTACAAAATAAAAGAACTAATATTACTATTTATTGCATTTGCAATCTTCCTTTACGGTCTTTTTGCTTTGCTTCGTGACTGCACGAAAAAGCTAATTTCCGTAAGGTTAGAAATAAAGAAAGAAAAAGAAAGGGGGAAGATAAATAATGCCTGTAATTCAAGCAATTAACGCAGCTACCGTTCTTGACCAAACAATTACATCATCAATGGTAGGCGGTGTACTTAATGAGGTTGTAGCAGTTATTCCTACTATTATTCCGGTTGCAATTTCATTTATCGCAATTCGTAAGGGTATCAGCTTCGTACTTGGTATGCTTCGTAGTGCATAATTTTTTGTATATTTTTATATTATTTGTTTTTTCTCGAGCAGGGGAGAGGGTAAGCCCTTTCCCCTTAATTTTTTAGAAAGGAGTTTTTTAATGAAAAAAATATCTTGTGTTATATTTTCTGTAATGCTTGTTGTGTTCTCGCTTATGCCTGTTACGGCTTTTGCAGGCACAGGCGCAGCTAATGTTGATTATAGGTCAATTGCTAAAGATTATGATATTGGTATATCTGATGATTATACATATTATGCCGTTTATACTCTTAAAGATAAAACAGATTTTGTATATTGTATTTTTAGTAATAATCCTGTTGTAGTTCTTAAAAATGGCGGTTATGGCTTTTGTACTGTTAAGGGTTCTTCTGCTGCGTGTACACTTGTTCGCTATCCGTATTCTAATGTGTATTCTAATGCTGAAGCCCTTGCAAGTAATAAATATGTTAGCTATGGTGATTGGGCTACTTATATGGGTTCAGCTACTGGTAAAGTTGATACTACTGTTCAACAATACGATAATGCTAGCCCGCTTATATTTGCTTATTCAAATTTTGATGTAGATAATGTTGGCGAAACTTTTACGCAAACCTCGTCGACGGGTCAGGGTCAGAGTCAGACGGGGAAACTAGTTCTTGGACCTATTCTGAAAAATACTCAATTATCACAAGTATTGAGCGAGTTAATAGCCGTCTTGCCGATATTATTACCAGTCTTGATAACATTTATAGCAATCAGGAAGGGTATCAAGTTTATCTTAAGTCAATTGAGAGCGGCATAACAAAATTAAAGTCAGGACTTGATGATATATCTAATCGTATAACTAATATGGCAGTTGATTTAACTTTGTTTCGTTCAAGTTTTAATGCTTATCGTAATGATGTTGCCGGATATGTTGATAATATTATCAGTAGCATTGATATGATTAGTGAGTATCTTGTCGATATAATATTTCAAAATAATAACTTTCATCAGGCAATGGGGGAATACTTCGGCTTTGATATAATATTTAACCCGGACGGTGATGATGTAGAGAATTGGTTTACACATTCAATAAAAGAAACATTTAAAGAAGTGTTATTAGATGTTTATCATACTATTGATAACTATACTAACCCGCAAAGTGATGATAATAAAGTGGCATTTGAAGCGGCTTTAACTAATGTTAAGGATAATACATTTATCGGCTCTGCATATGAAGTTGTAGATACAGTTCCTAATGATATTAAGAACGCTTTAACAACCGATAGTTCGCCTGTTCTAACATTTACTACCGCAGGAGTTAAAGGAAAGTATTATAGCTTGCCTGCTAAATCATATAGTATTGATTTTAGCTGGTATGCTCCGTTTAAAAGTGTAGGTGATACTGTTGTTAGCTGTTTTATGTATCTTGGATTTTTGGTTGCTCTTTGGAAGCGACTTCCTGAAATTATTCACGGTGCAGGTGTTACTTTTGTTGGCGGTGTTGAATTCCACGAAAATCAATTAAATGATATGGTTAACGATACTATGGCTAATGATTATTATGAGCATTTGAAATCTAACGGCGGATATGATGATATTGATGATTTTTAGTGAGGTGATAATATGATTGTAATTACTTTTCTTAATTGGGTAGCAAGCTTGTTGTATGGTACTCAATTTGATATTTCATCTATAACAACATCATTTGATATTTTAACCGAAGCTATCGGCTTTATTGGCTATTTTATTCCTATGGGTCCTGTTATTGTCATTCTTACTTTTCTTATAGCTACATATTCATATAGATTGATTGTATCTATTTTAAAGCTATTATGGTCGATTATACCATTACTATAAAATAATTAAGCTTGCTGTTTGCGTTGTCGGCTTCGCCGACACGCAACAGCTCTTAATATTTGGGGGTGTTAATTTTATGATATTAACTGTTTTAAAGACTATATGGTCTTGTATTTGGGTTCTTTTAAAACCTTGCTTGTTCGTTCTTATACCTTTTAGTATTGTATTTGGTAGTGCTTTCTATATTGCTTATCTGCGTAAGAAAAAAAGCGGTACAGCGCATAGGGAAGTGATAGCGCATTTCAATCCTAAAAATGATGTAAGTATTTTTACTAAATTGTTTGTACAGCTTCCTCGTCAGTTTTGGGATAATTTCTATAATGTAAAAGTGGGTGAATTTAGGAAACACGGTATTGTTATGTATTGTGGTAAGCAGGGAATGGGTAAAACGCTTACAATGACACACGATATATTACAATTGAAGTATCAGTATCCGTCACTTAAAGTCGGTACTAATTACGGTTTAAACGGTGAAGATTTTGTTATTGATGATTGGCGAAAGCTTGTTGATGTGAATAATGGCAAAACAGGTGTGCTTTGTGCTATTGACGAGTGTCAGAATTGGTTTAGCTCCGCAATGTCAAAGAACTTTCCACCGAGAATGTTAGCTACCGTAACACAGAACAGAAAGAATAAGCGTGTTATTTTTATGACTTCACATTTTTTTACTAATGTTTCAAAACCTATTCGTTTGCATTGTACCGAAGTCAGACAATGCCGCACATTTCTTAAGTGCTTTACAGTTGTAAAACGCAGTGAGCCTATTATGAATGGTGACGGTGATGTAATAAAAATGCGTAAGCTTGGTTATTACTGCTTTGTACATAATAAAGAATTATATGAAGCTTACGATACTTACAAGGTTATTAAAAACTTGTCAGAAGCAGGCTTTAAAAATGATACTTGGGCAGAGGATAACGATAACACAGTTTTACAGCCGGCAAAGAAAAGACTTAAAAGACAGCGCAAACAAGATGTAGAGCGTGATGTAATGCGTTCTATGGATGATTGCTTTAATCTTATGAATGGTGGGATTGATGATTTTTAATGAAGCAGAAAGAAAAAGAATTGATATATCAATATTGGTACTTAAAAGATTTGCGGCTTTCTGATGATGTGACTTCCTA
>CAVLCX010000123.1:0-5674 GCA_963661525.1 bacterium | reverse complement strand
GCATAAGGCTCACCTGCTCTTGCTGAAAAAATTTTGAAAAAAAATTATAATTTCCTATTGAAATAGAGACTAAACTGCTTTATAATATATAAGTACAGACGGTTGTACCAGTGCGTACAGCCGTTTTTTTATTTTAATTTTTATCTTATTTTACTTTCAGAGGTGATTTGATGAACAAAACTAAGTATATTTTCATTACCGGCGGCGTTGTATCGGGTCTTGGCAAGGGTATTACGGCAGCATCACTCGGCAGACTTTTAAAGTCGCGCGGCTTAAAGGTTACGGCTCAAAAGCTTGACCCGTATCTTAACGTTGACCCGGGTACTATGAACCCTGTTCAGCACGGTGAGGTTTTTGTAACAGACGACGGTGCAGAAACAGACCTTGACCTCGGTCATTACGAAAGATTTATTGACGAGAGCCTTTCGCAAAACTCCAACCTCACTTCAGGCAGAGTTTATTGGAAGGTTATATCGGACGAAAGAAAGGGCGTTTACGGCGGACAGACTATTCAAATTATTCCGCACGTAACAAACGAGATTAAGCGCTATATCAACAGACATGCGGACACGGGCGCGGACGTTTGCCTTGTTGAAATCGGCGGCACGGTCGGCGATATCGAATCCCAGCCGTTTCTTGAAGCAATACGTCAATTTGCGGTTGAGGTCGGCAGAGAAAATTGCCTTTTCATTCACGTAACGCTTGTTCCTTACCTTGCCGCTTCGGACGAGCTTAAGAGTAAGCCTACTCAGCACTCGGTTAAGGAAATGCTTTCTATCGGTATCAGCCCTGATATTATCGTTTGCAGAACAGAGCATCCGCTTACCGATGATATTAAAAATAAAATTGCACTTTTCTGCAATGTTGATAAGGAATGTGTAATTGAAAATAACAACTGCGATATTCTTTATGCAGTACCTATGATGTTAAAAGAGCAGCATATGGATGATGTTGTAATCAAAAAGCTTGGTATAGAATGCGGCGAGCCTGACCTTGAAGATTGGGAAAATATGCTTTATGCACTCAGGAATCCAAAGCAAACAGTTAAAATTGCAATGGTCGGCAAATATGTTGAACTCCACGATTCATACATTTCGGTAAACGAAGCATTAAAGCACGGCGGAATTGAAACAAGAAGTGCGGTTGACATTGAATGGATTGATTCAGAAACATTAGAGGGTGACGATGTTAACCTTGATGATGTTTTGGGCGATGTTGACGGAATACTTGTACCGGGCGGCTTTGGAAGCAGAGGTATTGAGGGCAAAATCAACGCTTGCCAATATGCAAGAACACACGGTATTCCGTATCTCGGCATTTGCCTTGGTATGCAAATTGCAATTATTGAATTTGCAAGGCATGTACTCGGTATGAACGGTGCAAATTCAGCCGAAATTAACCCTGATACCCAATTCCCTGTAATTGACATTTTGCCTGAACAAAAAGAAGTTACGGATATGGGCGGCACAATGCGCCTCGGCCAATACCC
Source organism: bacterium (assembly GCA_963661525.1). Lineage (GTDB taxonomy): Bacteria > Bacillota > Clostridia > Oscillospirales > Acutalibacteraceae > Eubacterium_R. The sequence goes on along the minus strand of CAVLCX010000123.1, from coordinate 4,185 downwards.
TTGCACATTAAACCCTGAATCAAAATCATATGAGCTTTACGGTGCTTCAATGATTTATGAAAGACACAGGCACAGATATGAAGTAAACAATGATTACAGAAACGACCTTTTAAGCGGCGGAATGATTTTTGCCGGCACATCACCTGATAATCACATTGTGGAAATGGTTGAAATACCAAATCACCCGTGGTTTGTAGCCTGCCAATTCCATCCGGAATTTAAGTCAAGACCTAACAAGCCGCACCCTTTGTTCAGAGGTTTTGTAACCGCCGCAGCAAAGCATAAAAACAGTAAATAAGATTATATAAAAAAGCGAAAGAAATTAAAATTTCTTTCGCTTTTTATTATTGTTTCTTTTTCCAATTAAGCAGCAGTGCGGAATTTACAATTACAAGCACCGAGCCTGCATTATGCACAAGTGCGCCCACAACGGGGTTGAGTATTCCCAAAATTGCCAAAGTAATTGCAAGGAAATTAAGCGCCATTGAAAATGTGAGATTAAGTTTAATTGTTGTCATCATTCTTCTTGAAAGGGAAAGCAAATGCGGCAGTTCCTTAATATCATCATTTACAAGGGCAATATCAGCCGCGTCAACAGCAATATCACTTCCTATTCCGCCCATAGCTATTCCTACATTTGCTTTTTTAAGTGCAGGCGCGTCATTTATTCCGTCACCTATCATACAAAGGCTTTCGCCCTTTTTCTGAAATTCATCAATATATTCAAGCTTATTTTCTGGGAGGCAGTTTGCCTTATAATTTTTAAGTGAAAGAAGTGAGCATACATGAGCGGCTGATTTTTCATTATCTCCCGTCAAAAGCACCGGCAAAACATCTGATGAATAAAGCTTTTTAATTGTGTTTTTGCTTTCTTCTCTTATTTTATCCGACAGGCAGACAAAGCCTAAAAATTCATTGTTTTTTGCTATATAAATAACCGTTGAGCCTTGCTTTAAATACTCTTTTGCGTCATTTAATGCACTTTCTGATACTTTTATATTATTTGCAGCGAGCAAAAGTGTATTGCCTGCAAAAATTTTATAATCTTCAAATTCGGCTGTAACGCCCTTACCGATATTCATTTCAAAATTTGTAGGTTTAATCGTATCTTGCTTATATTTATCCTTATATGATTTTACTATTGCTTTGCCGAGCGGATGTTCGCTCATAGTTTCGGCATTTGCAATATATTTAAATAATTCTTTTTCACTGCAAGAAGCATATGATTTTACGCAAACAACTTCAGGCTTTCCGTATGTTAATGTACCTGTTTTATCAAATGCAATTCTGTTTACCCTTGCAAGCCTTTCAAGTGCGTCACCCTCTCTTACAAGAAAACCGTGGCGCGTAGCATTTCCTATCGCCGCCATTATAGCGGTAGGGGTTGCAAGCACAAGCGAACATGGGCAAAATACTACAAGAATTGTTACCGCTCTGATTATTTCACCGCTGATTAGCCAGGTTAATGCCGCGGCTGAAAGCGCAACTATAACTATCCAAGTTGCCCAGCGGTCTGCAATGCCTACTATTTTTGCTTTGCCTGCGTCTGCCGATTGAACAAGTTTAATCATACGCTGAATTGAGCTGTCCTCACCAACTCTTTGCGCCCTCATTTCAAAAGCACCGTACAGATTTACCGTTGCGCTTGATACTTCATCACCCACGCCTTTATCCACCGGCAATGATTCCCCCGTCATAACAGATTCATCAATAGAAGTCTGCCCGGAAATAATTATTCCGTCAGCGGCAATGGTTTCACCCGGGATAACACGGATTATATCATCCACCTTTACATCCTTGGCATCAATAATTGATTCCTTACCGTTTCGTATAACTCTTGCGGTGGTAGGTGTAAGTTTAACAAGCCTTTCTATCCCCGCTCTTGCTTTTGCAACAGTTAAATCTTCAAGCAAAGCACCAAGCTGCATAATAGTAGCAATTTCACCTGCCGCAAAGTCTTCACCTATGCATACAGACGCAATGAGCGCTAACGAAACCAGCACATCCGCTTTAATATCAAACTCCGTTATTAAACCGATAAGTGCTTCACAAATTATCGGCAAGCCGCACAATACTATTGCTACCCACGCAATATCAAAAGGAAGTTTTACTTTCGCAATGCTCAAAATCAAGCTTATTGCCGATATTACAAGAAATGCAATATCCTTTTTTGTTCCCCCAAGCTCTAATATTTTTTCGAGCTTATACATTAGCTTTTTCATATTAGCCTCCTTAATATACCTATCAGGGTATAGGTATATTATACATATAGGGGTATAGGTTGTCAATAGGCGGTAAAAAATAAAACAGACGATAAAAAGCTAATTTATCGACTGTTTTAATATATTGGTCTATTATGTTATATCAGCTCATATTTGCAAAGCGTTCAACCGCTTTTGTAAAATCATCAATGGTTTTTTCGGCGTCACCATGTTCTATTCCGTCACGCACACAATGCTTGATATGCCCCTCAAGCACAACCTTTCCGCAACCGTGCAATGCTGATTTTGCGGCATTTATCTGTGATAAAATATCTTCGCAAGGAACATCTTCATCAATCATTCTGTCAATAGCCTGAACCTGACCTATTATCTTTTTTAATCTGCGATGTAAATTTTCAGAATCCATACACTGCTTCATCGTATCTCTCCTTACCGTTAGGGGTATAAGTACATTATATATTTCGCTTAACTCTTTGTCAACTTTCAAAAATCACACGCATATATATTTAGCGGTGATAAAATGAAAATATTTAAAAATAAAAAACAGGACAAAGCAAATCCCCTTGATTATTACATAGGCAAGCCTCGGCTTGAAATGGCAGGAAGCGAATGCCTTGTTGACGGGCTTGAAAGCATAATAGAATATTCAAACACAAAAATTACCGTATCGCTCGGCTCACAGCTTATTACTTTTTGGGGCGATGATTTAAAAATAAATTCATTTACCCGTGAGGGTGCAATAGTGCAGGGCAACATAACTTCAATGGAGTTTTCAACTTGATAAAATTTTTCAGATTTCTTTTAGGATATGTAGATTTTGAATTTAAAAAAGGATTTAGCGAAGGCTTTATTAACGAATGTTTTGAAAACGGAGTTGAAATACAAAATATTTCGCTTACGGAAAACGGATTTACCGCAATTTGCAGAATAGGCACATATAAAAAACTGCACCGCATTGCGCTGCGGCACGGTGGGTGTGTAAAAGTTATCAAAAAGCACGGACTGCCTTTTTTTCTATCTCCGCTGAAAGAACGCACAGGCTTTTTTATCGGCGCATTATTATTTGTATTTATATTATCATTTTTAGGCGCATTTGTATGGAACATAGAAATAACCGGCTGTGACAGATTAAGCGAAAACACAATAAGCGCATATTTGGATAACCACAAATTTAAAACCGGTGTTATGTGGGGTGTTATTGACAGAAAATCTATCGCCTGGGATATGATGAGCGATTTTGACGATATTGCGTGGGTACACATAAATAAAAAAGGCACTACTGCAATAGTGGAGATAAACGAAACAAGGCAGGAGCCTGAAGAAATTGACGAATACAAGCTCAAAGGAATTAAAGCCAGAAGAAAAGAAATAACCGTTACAGCCCAAAGGCAGCAAAGCAAAATGAGTATAAAGCAAAGCAAAAATTATTATAATTTACATTTCTTTTCGCTCAATATTCCGCTGTATTTTAAAATAAAAAAAGCCGATTTTGAAACTAAAAGCGATAAATTTTTAACAATAAAGAAAAAAGAACTGCCTATCGGCTGCACCGTAACAAACGAGCAGGCAATTAACTGCGTAAAATATGATTTAACAAATGACGAACTTGTAAACCTTGCAAAAAAGAAGCTCTCAATCATATCAGAAAGAGAGCTTGAAGGGTATGAAATTGTAAATACAAATATAACATATGACATAAAAAATGACGAATGCACAATGACCGGCGCATATGTTATAAAATAAAACTAAATGCAGAATTTATGATTGCCGATTGTTTTAACAACCTGCCTTGAATGCATAAAGGTATCTGATGTTTTGGAAGCGTTGAAATAATAAATTGCACCGCCTGACGGGTCCCAACCGTTTAATGCGTCAATAGCCGCCCTTTTTGATGAATCGGCAACTGCGGCATACCAGTTAGAATCATTTACACACGAAAATGCACCGTTTTGGTACACTACAC
>CAVLCX010000122.1:0-5676 GCA_963661525.1 bacterium | reverse complement strand
ATTTATCACATAATATCAATTCGCTCTTGCAAGTATAGTTTATGAAAAGTATTCGTTTTTACAATTGAAAAATTTTTACAATTATTTGTTATTGGTTATTTAATTGTTAAAAACTAATATTAAATCGTTGAGTAATACTTCAATTAACTAAAAGAAACAGAAAATTTGGGAATTTTTATATATTTTCAATCAACCATTTGAGCATACTTATATTTGTTTCAGTTAATTTTTCAAACTTATCATATTTGCTGAAATAAGCAATACAAATAATCTCAATTGAACAGATTACAAAAGGTATAGCTATAATTTCATCTTTGCCCAATTCATCAATTTTATCATATCCTTTGGTTAAATTATCAAGTATTTCTTTCCACACATCAAAATCAATTTGATTATTAAAGCACTCGGATAAAATAGCGGTTGCACAATAGCAAATATCAAAGATTCGCACATTAACCTCTGTTAAATCAAAATCAACGAAGCCTTTAAATTCTTTCCCGGCAAAAATCATATTTGACGGGTTAATATCTCTGTGTATCAGTTGAATTGGCAATTTATCTATTAAATTTCCAAATTCATTTTTGTATTTATCACAAAATTCATTTGATAAATTTGCAAGCTTTTTAACCTTGTCAAGATTATTGATACAATCATCATAAATATTAGCCTGTTCAAAATCATCAATATCATAAAATTTCAATTTATTATGTAGCTTGGCAATATTTTCACCGATAGTTAAAGCAATTGAAGTATCATTAAGAATATCAACACACCTTAATTGATTTCCATAAATTCGTTTTGCGACAATAAAATACAATTCGCCGCATTGTAAATAATCATCGTTATTATTTAATTTAACGATTTCCGAAAACAAAATGTTCCTTTTAACTGTGGCAAGATTTGTTGAATATTTCATTATATAGTCATCACCTATATAGTATGAATTTTCATTTTGATTGCCTGTGTTTTCGTTTATAATCGGCTTAACTACACTGTTTTGCAAATTCCAATTCGGCAATATTTTTTGTATTTTTGATTTTGAAACCATAATGTGTTCCTCCTGCAAAATGTTAATCTTATATGGCTTGCTGCCTACATAAGATTTTGTGAATTTCGACGGAGAACAACCGAATTCTCGCTTAAAAGCTTTGTAAAAACCGGCATAAGTATCAAAACCGAATTTAAAAGCAATAACAGTTTTTGACAAATCGCTGTTCATCTCATAAACAGCATACAATAATCTTCTTCGCAGTATATATTCATTCGGCGTAATTCCCAAATACTGCTTGAACAATCGTACTAAATGAATGTATGAATATCCTGCAATATTGCATAAATCGTAATTGCTGATTTCAGATTTTATGTTTTCGTTAATGTAATCGAGTACATTCTGAATTATTTTTCGAGAATTCACAGTAAGCCCCCTTTCGTTTCACTTGCAAGTGTATTTGTATTATAGCATAAAATGTTTAAAATACATTTCCTATTATATCAAAAAACATTGCTTTTTGTCGATAAACCATAAAGCACGGTGCACTAAATTTTGTTGACCGTGTATAGATTGCTCTGTTGTTCGCCGCCGATAAACCGCTTTGAGATAGTTATGTACCCACTGCTTTCAAGCGAATGCAAAACTTTTCTGCAAGTGGATGCACACATCGAACAGCTTTTTGCAATCATCGGCACCGACCAAAAACTTTGCCCCGCCGAGTCCTTTGCCCGAACGAGAAAAGAATAAACGATAAACTCGTCGGGCGATAATTGTTCATCAAAAATTTTGTTCGGCAAAAGAAAAAATTGACCACTGCAATTTTTACGCATACGAAAACCTCCTTTCAAATTATTCGAGAGAATATTTTTATAAAGTGAAAACCAAAAAGAAAAACGCCTTTCAAAAAAACTCCCTCTACTATACGGAGAAAAATTCAAGTTTTGTTGATGTGTTTTCAGAAAAATTTATAAATTTTTTGGCAAGCAAGACAAATGAGTTAAGCGGAATTTATGTAAATAAACTTTTTTTAGTGTATTTCCACTAAGTTCGGTGTAAAAATCGGCTTTGACATTCAAATAATCGTTGCATTTTTTGGCACATAGTGATATACTAATATTGATTTATAATATGGAGGTTCAGTATGTACCGAATTGCGATTGAAAAATTGTATAAATGGAAAAACAGTAAACGTCGTAAGCCGTTGATTATTGAAGGCGCGAGACAAGTCGGCAAAACTTGGCTGATGAAAGAGTTTGGTAAACAAGCCTATACGGATACTGTATATATCAACTTTGATTCCAATACGAGGATGGCGGATTTGTTTGCTGTCGATTTGGATACAGATCGCTTGATTTTAGGGCTGGAATTGTATGCTGGACGCAAAATTGATTCGGACAATACTTTACTTATTTTTGATGAAGTTCAGGAAGTGCCGAAAGCACTTGCTTCTCTTAAATATTTTTATGAGAATGCTCCACAGTATCATATTGTATGCGCTGGTTCTCTTTTAGGAATTGCATTACATCAGGGCACCTCATTTCCTGTGGGCAAGGTCGATTTCTTAAAACTATATCCTCTCTCTTTCAGTGAGTTTTTAATGGCAACCGGCAATGAACGCTTTGCAGAGCTTTTGAAAAAGCAGGATTATGAAATGGTTACAAGTTTTAAGCAAACTTATATTGATGCACTGAAGCAATACTATTTTGTCGGCGGTATGCCGGAGGCAGTTCAAAGCTTTACCGAAAGTAAAGATTTCAATGAGGTTCGTACGATTCAAAAAAGAATCCTTGCAGCATATGAGCAAGATTTTTCAAAACACGCACCGAATGAGATTGTCCCAAAAATTCGTATGCTGTGGAATAGTATCCCGTCGCAGCTCGCAAGAGAGAATAAGAAATTTATTTATGGACTTGTTCGTGAAGGCTGCAGAGCAAGAGAATATGAAACTGCGATTATGTGGCTTTCAGATTGTGGACTTGTGCATAAGGTCAGTCGTGTAAATGCGGCAGGCATTCCGTTGAAAGCCTATGAGGATTTGAAAGCATTCAAACTGTTCATAGTCGATGTGGGACTCCTCGGCTGCATGACAGGGCTTCATCAGCGTACACTTCTTGACGGTGATGACCTTTTTATTGAATTTAAAGGGGCTTTGACTGAGCAGTATGTTTGCCAGCAATTAAAAACCATTGAAGATTTAGGCATTTACTATTACACCAATGACAGGGGCTCGTGCGAAATCGATTTTGTCATCGATACCGGTGAACAAATCATCCCTATTGAAGTTAAAGCCGAAACAAATCTTAGAGCAAAAAGCCTCAAAACTTATCGAGAAAGATTTGAGCCTGAATTATCTGTTCGAACTTCAATGGCTGATTATAAAAAAGAGGATTGGCTTTTGAATATACCACTGTACGCAATAGAACATGTGAATAAGATTATTAGTTGACCACAATATTTGTATACTGAACATAAATGTGATATGACAGAAGCAATGTTGATTATGAAGCGGTATTTTCAGAGGTTTTGGAGATTGACGATACCTTCACAGATTTCATTGAATACATTCGTAGGATAAAACCGCCGCAGCACAGAGAATGGATGAATCTGATGCCACAGGTGAAACTTAATAATCCATATGCTCGGAACCGTATTTTTGAAATGTATATGAAAGTGGCTGTGAGAATTGCACTAGTACATGCAAAAAGATATCATCTTTCTTTAGACGAAACCATTCAGAATGGCATAGGTCTTGATCATGAATGTACGCTTGATGAAGTTGGCCAAAAATTCGATATTACACGAGAACGTGTTCGCCAGATTGAAGCTAAGGCAATGCGAAAAATTCGTAGATGCTATGGGATAAAAGAAGACGACAAAGATTAGCATTTGGTATAAATATTTGAAAAGCTTGGGAATTGAAGAAATTTAACGGTTGCTCAAAATCCCGAATTTGCAGAGGTGGATTATGAAAATAACATACATTAACCACAGTGGATTTTTGGTGGAGAACGAGGACTGCTATTACATTTTTGATTATTATAAGGGTAATTTGCCGAGGCTTGACAAAAGCAAGGCGACAATAGTCTTTTGCAGCCATTTTCACCAAGATCATTTCAACCCGAAAATCTTTGAAATTCTTGATGATATGGGTATGAATTATCAAGCTGTTTTGGCGAAAGATATCAGCAAGAAAAAGTATCCCAGCGGTGTAAAGGTTACGACTGCATACCACGATAAAACGTATTTTCTTGACAACGGTACGCAGGTTAGTACGCTTCTTTCAACCGACAGCGGTGTTGCTTTTATCGTCAAAACAAGCGAGGGTGTAATTTATCACGCAGGTGATTTGAACGATTGGTATTGGGAGGGTGAGCCGGATTCCGACAACCGCCAAATGACCTCAATGTACCGTGCGGAAATCGAAAAAATCAAGGGTAGTCATTTTTATGTTGCTTTCGTTCCTCTTGACCCAAGGCAGGAGGAACACTATGCCGACGGTATGCTTTATTTTTTGAAACATATCGATTGCGACGCCGTTTATCCTATGCATTATTGGAACAAGCCGAGCGTGATTGATAGGTTTATCACCGAATATCCGCAGTATAAATCACGAATAAAAAACACAGAATCAGCAAAAGGAGAAGAAATATGAGCTTCAAAATGATTCACGAAAACTATAATGTTTCCGATTTAGACAGGTCAATTAAATTTTATAATGACGCACTCGATTTGCTCGAAATCAGACGAAAAACCACCGATGATTTTATTATCGTTTATTTGAGCAATGATTCAAGCGATTTTGAGCTTGAACTTACTTGGCTTAAAGAGCACCCTCAACCTTACGATTTGGGTGAATGTGAATTCCATTTGGCATTTAAGGCAGATGATTTTGACTCGGCACATAAAAAACACGAAGAAATGGGCTGTATCTGCTTTGAAAACCCTGAAATGGGTATCTATTTTATTGAAGACCCGGACGGTTATTGGCTTGAAATTTTGCCGTGATATAAGGCAAACACAAAGCGTTGGAGATTTGATTTTTTTGCCCATTTTATTGATATGTGTCTTTGAAAATATTTTTTAAATTGCTCAGCAAAACTCGTATATAATCAGCTGAATTTGGTTATTCTATTGACTTAATTTGCATTAAAAGTGTATAATATAATAACAGTAGGAGGTGTTGTTATGTGTACTAAAAGTCAATTATCGGTTGTAACAGCTGATGTTGTTGAGAAAGCTAAGGCTATTTTAGGTGAAAAGCTTTCAGCGGTTATTCTTTATGGTTCTTATGCCCGCGGTGATTATGACGAAGAATCTGATATTGATATAATGATTATTGCAGACATATCAACATCAGAAATGCCTAAATTTAATAAGGAACTTACAGATTATTCTGTCGACGTTGATTTGGAAAACGATGTAGTGCTTTCAATCACCATTCAAGATAAATCAACTTATGACAGATATAAAAATACCTATCCTTTCTTTAGAAACATAGAAAAGGAAGGAGTTGATTTGGTTGCCTAATGCTGATGAGTTAGCTCTTGCCAATTATAGAATAGATAAGGCAAAAGATTGCTTGAAGGCATCAAAAATACTTCTTGATGACGGCCTGTATGCTGACAGTGCAAATAGATCCTATTATGCTATATTTCATTCTATGAATGCACTTCGTGCGATTAGAA
>CAVLCX010000121.1:0-5735 GCA_963661525.1 bacterium | reverse complement strand
TCAAAAGCATATATATCTTTACCGTTAATTACATTATTTGAAGTAATACCGTTAATAATTGCAGTAGCCATATTGCCACAGCCTATAAAACCGACTTTCATTTTTACACTTCCTTTAAATTATTGCTTTTATAATAACATTATTTCAGTTATTATTCAATGTTTTTATTATCTTTTAATTTTCTGTATTTTTCTTTAGTTGCAAGTCCACCTCTAATGTGCCTTTCAGCTTTATTTTGCTCTAACACAGTCTTTACTTCACTGCAAAGAAGTGGGTTAATCATTGCAAGTCTTTTAGTAACATCATTATGAACAGTAGATTTACTTATTCCGAAAACTATACCTGCCTGTCTTACGGTTGCACCCGTTTCAATTATGTAATGGCCTAAATCTATGCATCTTTTTTCTACATTACCAATCAAAGAAATTCACCTTCCTTGGTAATGTATATGAAAAAAATGAATAAATAGAACGAAACCCACATCATTGATGTGGGTTTAATATCTTATTCGGCTTTTTGTGTAGTTGTATCATTATCACTCACTGCGTCGCCGATAAGGTCAGCAAGAGTTTTCATTTTAAGTTCCTTAACCGAATTGAATTTGTTTTCATCGGTTTCCTTACCGTCTTCAATAAGAGTGAGGGTAAGAACTTTTCCTTTTACCTTATATTTATATACAACTTCACCGCTTGTTTTAGGGTTAGTTAATGTTAATTTGTTGCCTTTTACGGTATATTCGCCTGTGAAATTTACTGTTGATAAATATGAATCATATGTACCGTCATCATAAAAAACATAAGCTGACATACCCGGTGCTTTTTGGCTTTGCCATTTGCCTATAAGCTTTTCTTCGTTAGAAAACATTGAAGAAACAGCTGAAGCAGGGGATTGCTCGGTAGCAACACAATAAATACCGCCTGCCGCTAATAATATGAATAAAACAGTAGCAACAATTATAATAGCGATTTTTGATTTAGAGAATTTAACATTTGTCATATTATTATCCCTTTAAACCTTTACTTTTTAAGATTGCTTCAATTTTTTCTGAACTGTCAAGAAGATTTGATACTGACATATCGTGATTTAATGTATCAATAAGATATGCTGCATATTTTGAAAGCTCAACGCTTACATACCATTCTCTGCTTAAAAGTTCAGGTGTTTGGTATACACCGTTTGTTGTGAATACTCGATAGAATACGCCGTCAGCATATGCTTTATCAAAAACATCAAGCCCGTTGCAGAATAGGCCGAATGTAGTGCATACAAAAATTCTGTTACAGCCCAAATTCTTAAGCTTCATAGCGACTTCAAGCATTGATTCACCTGAAGAAATCATATCATCAACAATAATAATATCTTTGCCTTTTACTGAATCGCCCAAATACTGATGTTCAACAATTGGGTTTCTTCCGTTTACTACTCGTGTATAATCTCTTCTCTTATAAAACATACCGAGGTTTACACCAAGCTGTGTAGCAAAATAAATACATCTGTGAAGAGCGCCTTCATCAGGGGAGATAACCATTAAATGGTCTTTATCAACATTTAAGTCATCAACATTGTTTACAAGTGCTTTAATCATTTGATATGTTGGCATTACATTTTCAAATGATTTATCAGGAATAGCGTTTTGTACTCTTTGGTCGTGTGCATCAAATGTAATGATGTTTTCTACACCGAGATGTACAAGTTCCTTAAGTGCCATTGCACAGTCAAGTGATTCCCTTGAACTTCTTTTATGCTGCCTGCCTTCATAAAGCATAGGCATAATTACAGAAACTCTCTTTGGTTTTGAGCAAAGTGCTGAAATAACTCTTTTAAGGTCAGCAAAATGGTCATCAGGTGACATACACACTTCTTTTCCATACATATTATATGTGCAACTGTAATTAAATACATCACATACAATATAAATATCGTAACCTCTTACGCTTTCGTTAATGACACCTTTGCCTTCACCGCTGCCAAATCTCGGAATAGTAATATCAATTTTATATGAATCTCTTTGATAACCGAAAAATGCAATTGATTCCGCATGCTCAATTGCTTGAGTTTTGCGCCATTTAACAAGGTATTGGTCGATTTTGTCTGTAAGTTCTTCACATCCCGGCATACCGATAATGCCAAGCGGACCGATAGGAATTGTGTTGATGCTGATTGCTGTTTGTCTAGCCATAGTAAAAAGATGCTCCTCTCTAATGTTCACGAGTATTCTACAATAAAAGCACAATATTGTAAATAGATTTTTGTAGAATTATGAGTATTTATATCTATTCAACAATTATTTTGTCTTTTCTTCTTTTGCTTTTGTTTAGTTTTAAAGAAGACTTGCTGTATATATAATAACCACATAATCCAAATGCAGTAATTGCTGAAATTATAATACCGTATGAAAATCCGACAGGAAAATATTTATATTCAATTTTGTGCTGACCCGGAGTCAATTCTATGGCTAAAAGTGTGCCGCCGATTTCAAATGTTTCTGCTTTTTTGCCGTCAACATAAACGCTCCATCCGTCATCATACGGAATTGAAGAGTATAAATAGCAATTTTCTTTCGCATTAACTGTTCCTTTAATGCTTGTATCACTGTATGATTCAACATTAAGCGAATTGCCGGTAAGCGAATTATACATATTTTTAACAACAGTATCATCCGCAGTATAGCAATAAAAATCAAATGATGTGCTTTCACTTTCCATAGTGCTTGCATCAAGTGATACCAATACTTCGTCACCCTTATTATGATAGCCGAGGTCTAAAATGTATGCATCTTCCATACTTTGAGTAATATCTGAAACCTTTTCGGAATTCACAGTTATAGTTTTAAGGTCACTTGATTTGACATATAAATATAAATTTCCGTCAATTGTAGGGGAAAGTGAAACAGTTTCAGTACCGTAATTTGATGATGAATCATTTTTTTCTAACCAATATGTTCCGTTTTCGGTAACATCATCGCCGCTTACAGCGTCAAAATCCGTACTGTTGTATTCAACAGGTTTAAATACATTTGAATATCCTGTTGCAAGCTTAACGAAATCACTTTGAATTTCAAAAGGATTTCCTTCTTCTGTTACCCAATCATCAATTTTTGAATTTACACAATAAGCAATAGGAAGATTATATTTGTTTTCATATACATTTGATTTCTTATCAGATGTAGTATAAATCTTTTTATATAAATTACTTGATGGAGCAAGGCTTACATCTGTTTGAATTAAATATTTGATATTAAACATCATATTAAAAACAGGTGTTTGGGTATTGTAGGTATAGCTGTTAATCCTGTTTCCCTGCATACCTAATGAGGATTGAAGTTGTGAATACGATTCATATGCCATTGAAGAAAAGACAGATATACCGTTATATCCGTAATATGCTGGGTCCATTCTTGTGTTTAAGTAGCATAATTCGGTTCTGTAAAATCCGCTGGCTTTGTTTTCAATGTAATTGATGGCGTCGGTATATGTTTTATAATTTTCTTTGTAATTTTTATTATCTTGATTAAGCGGAAGTCCAACAATACTGCTGATTATAGTTTCGAAAAGGATAAATGTAACCAAAACAAATGAAACGGTCCTTCTTTGAGCATTCTTGTTTTTAAGCAAGAATAGGAAACCGCACCATAATGCAACAAAAATTATTGTTGCATATATCGTGTTGTTAGTCATTTTGTTTGTTAAGAATTTTTGGCAGATAATAATAAAACAAATTATTGCAAGTCCGGTATATGCTATATCCTTAACTTTAATTCCTTTGAAATTAAGAATTGTCTTATATCCCATTACAGCAATGATGAATGAATACATATATGAATATCTGTACGGTAAATCATTAGGGAAATGGAAAGCGTGCCAAATATATTCGGCGCAGTTATTATTAAAGCAAAATACAAAGAAGATTATCAAAATAACATAAGTTGCCTTTTCTTTAATCTTAATTTTGTCATTTACAAGGAAAAGCGGTAATAAAATAAAAGTAAGAATACCTGTATAAATATTAGGCAGTACATTGTCACCGCTGCTTCTGATTGTGGTTTCAAGAAGTGCAAAATGCGATGTGATTAAATCAAGTAAATCAAAATAGCTTTTAAATGTTTGCGGGAATGTGCCGGATGTTGCAGAACTGTTTTTAAGAATCATAAATACAGGTACAAGAGTAATTGCGCAAATCATAGCAGCAATAATGCTTGCAAATGCAAACTTGATTCCTCTGTTAATGAAAACATTATTCATTAAAGCTTTTGTGGAATATTTCTTTTCATAAACAGCGTTTTTGTTAAGCTTTCCGTCATTGCTGTATGTGTTGATAAAGCACACGAAAAAGTATAAAACAGCAAAAATACAGCACATATAGCCCATATAATAATTTGAGAAGAACAAAATTATAAGTGAAGCTGTATAAAGCTTTATGTCACCGGTATTAAATATTCTTTCAATTCCGAGTGCAATAAGAGGCAACATAATCATTGCATCAAGCCACATAACATTCCAGTAGTATGCAAGAAAATAGGCACTAAACGCATATAAAATGCCGAATGCGCTTAAAAAGTAATTATCTTTATTAAAACTTTTTTTGAGATAATAGCTGAAGCTTGTAGCGCTAAATATACATTTAAGCGCCACAATAAAAGTAATAGCATATGAAATATCTTCTTTATCAAATAGAAAGATTAAGAATGAAAGCGGGCTTGACAGATAATTAAGGTAATTACCCAAAAAGCTTGAACCGCCACCTGTGTACCAAGAATAAAGCAGACTTTTATGCTCAACAATTCTCTCATAAAGTTCGGCAAACAGCGGGCCGTATTGGTGATAAAGGTCCATTCGCATAACCGTTATACTGCCAAAAGGGAAAACAGAAAATATTACATAAATAACTGCCATACAAGCTGTTGCTAAAACAGTGGTTAAAAATACATATCTGTTTTTATAGAAAATCTTATAAGTTCTTGATTGTTTTACGCTTACAGCGTCATATCCGCAGTCAAATATAAGTGTTCTGTCATACACATAATTAAATAAAAATGAAGTTACTATTGCAATAAACCAAGCAAATGAAATCGGCATATCAAGCAAATTAAAAAATCCAAATTCTGCAAGCTTATAAAATCCGAAATTTACAGCAATTCTTATAACAAAAAATATAATTTGCTTAGTGTTTGACGATAAAATCTTTTTACCGAAGACATATTTTCTTTCAATGATAAATGAAACAATACTTGCAACTAAAAAAGCAATAATACAACTTGGTGTAACACCAATACCGATAAATACTTTCAAAATTTGTTTAATTGAAAACAGAATAAAAAGCGAAACTGTTGCCATAAGGGTATAACTCACTGTTTCGCCGTTGATAAATTTATTTGTTTTTGGGATGTTTGCTGAAATACTTTCCATTATTGCACTCCATAAATTAGATATTATATACACATATTAACACAATTGTTTTTTCAGTTCAACTGAATTTTTGTTATATCTTTTTAAATTTTTGCATACTATTAAGCAAGGTGATTATATGGACAATATTTATTCAGTAATGGGGCAGTTACCTAATGAATTGAAAAGCTGTTTTATGGCATTTGATAATGTGGTTTTATCAAACATTACGGAAATACGATTTAGAATTAACAAACCGATTATTATCTACATATTAGATAAGCCTTATTTTATCAGTAAATATGACAAGCTTATCAATCATTATACCGATTCGGTCAGATATTTAAGCGG
>CAVLCX010000120.1:3702-5836 GCA_963661525.1 bacterium | reverse complement strand
CTATTAACGGTAAGTTTATTCCGATTGTTACTCATTATAACAGAACAGACGGTGATAAATTCAAATTTGATGTTTATAAGCTTTCCGATTATACAGATGAACTTGCGAAGTCACATTCACAAAACGGCGGAACACCGGAATACTATAATAAGCTTGTTAAGAAAGTAATTGATGAAAAGTACCTTGATTTATCATAACATCTTATTTTTGGCATATCATACAAAAAGTTTTAACATGAATTGATACTCACGCAGTAAATTGACAAAATTGAACAAAATCGTTGACAAATTTATACTTGCTGACTATAATGAAAGTGTAGTAAGAACAAAGGCGTTCCGAGTTGATTCGGAGCGCCTATTTTTTTGCTTTAATTTACAAAATTACTCAAGAGAGGAGTATTTACTATGAGTAAGTACACAAAAGAAGACATCCTTAAAAGTGCACAGGAAAACGGAGTTGAATTTATCAGACTTCAGTTTACAGATGTTTTCGGCATTATGAAAAATGTCGCTATCACAAGCTCACAGCTTGAAAAAGCACTTGATAATGAATGTATGTTTGACGGTTCATCAATTGATGGATTTGTAAGAATTAACGAAAGTGATATGTATCTTCATCCTGATTATGATACATGGACTATTTTCCCTTGGAGAAAGCACCAGAACGCACAGACAGCCCGTCTTATCTGCTCGGTATATTGTGCCGATAATAAAACACCGTTCCTCGGTGACCCAAGAAATGTTCTTCAAAAGGTTATGGATGAAGCCGCTGAAATGGGTTACAGCTTTAATGTAGGCCCTGAATGTGAATTCTTCCTTTTCAAACTTGATGAAGACGGCAACCCAACTACAACAACAGGCGATGAAGGTGGTTACTTTGACCTTAACCCTATTGACCATGGTGAAAACTGCCGCCGTGATATTTGCCTTGCTCTTGAGGAAATGGGATATACAATTGAAGCATCACACCACGAAGTAGCTGAAGGCCAGCACGAAATCGATTTTAAGTTTGATGAAGTAATGACAACAGCAGACCGTGTAATGACTTTCAAGCATGTAGTTAAAACTTATGCTACAAAGCATGGCCTTCATGCAACATTTATGCCAAAGCCGATTTACGGTATCAACGGTTCAGGTATGCACACAAATATGTCACTTATGACTAAAGACGCTGATGGCAAAGTAGTTAATGCTTTCTATGACCCTGAAAGTGAAGACGGTTTGAGCGAAGTAGCACATTACTTCATTGGTGGTCTTTTAAAGCATGTTAAGGGTATTGCAGCATATTCAAACCCAACCGTAAACTCATATAAAAGACTTGTACCTGGTTATGAAGCTCCTACCTATATTGTTTGGTCAGCATCTAACCGTTCATGTCTTGTTCGTATTCCTGCAGCAAGAGGAATGGGTACTCGTGTAGAACTTCGTTGCCCTGACCCAACATGTAACCCATATCTTGAAATGGCACTTTGCCTTGCAGCAGGTCTTGACGGAATTAAGAATAAAATCACTCCTGCTCCGGCAGTTGATTATAATGTATTTGACCTTTCAGATGAAGAACTTGCAACAAACGGTATTGATTGCCTTCCGGGTTCACTTGAAGAAGCAATTAAAGCTTCAGAAGCTGATCCATTTGTTAAAGAAACAGTAGGCGACCATGTATTCAATGCTTATACCGAAGGTAAGAAAGCTGAATGGGATGAATACAGAACAAAGGTTTCACAGTGGGAAATCGACAGATATATGGTTAATTACTAATCTGTATCTTTTACTTAACCCTCTCTTATGGCAATTATGCCAGTTGTTAGGCCGGCATCGCTTTCCGGTGTCGGCTTGACATATATTTTTTAGCACAATGAGGTGCGACAATGCTATGTATGTGTTGTCGTGCCTCTTTTTTATTTTCTTTTTATCATTACAAACTATTTAATTTGAGGAGGAAGAATATATGGATATAACATCTATTCTTGAAAAAGTCGACAGTGAAATGTTCGGTATTTGGTTTTTAATCGGTGCGGCTCTTGTTTTCTTTATGCAATGCGGTTTTGCTATGGTAGAAACAGGCTTTACCAGGGCTAAAAATGCCGGCAATATTATTATGAAAAATCTTATGGATTTTTGTATCGGTACTCCGA
>CAVLCX010000120.1:0-3692 GCA_963661525.1 bacterium | reverse complement strand
TTATATTGCTTGGTTTCGGTCTTATGATGGGTGAAGAAGTTTTAGGTGGCTTTTGCGGTATGCCAACTTTGGGCGTTTTCACAAATTATCAAAATTTTGATTGGTCTAATTTTGTATTTAACCTTGTATTTTGCGCAACTGCGGCAACTATTGTTTCAGGTTCAATGGCTGAACGAACAAAGTTTTCAAGCTATTGTATTTATTCGGCTGTCATTTCTGCTGTTGTTTATCCTATTGAAGCAGGTTGGATTTGGAATCCAAACGGTTGGCTTACAAATCTCGGCTTCCACGATTTTGCAGGTTCTTGCGCTATTCATATGGTTGGTGGTATTACTGCATTTATCGGCGCACTTATGGTTGGCCCTCGTATCGGCAAGTATGTTGAAGATAAGAAAACAGGCAAAAAAGTTGCCAAAGCTATTCCGGGCCACTCTTTAACTCTCGGCGCACTCGGTGTATTCATTCTTTGGTTTGGATGGTATGGTTTCAACGGTGCTGCCGCAACAAGCGGACCGCAGCTTGCTTCAATATTTGTAACAACAACTTGCGCTCCTGCTGTTGCTACTTGCGTAACTATGATTTTCACTTGGATCAAAAATGGTAAGCCTGATGTTTCAATGTCACTTAACGCTTCACTTGCAGGCCTTGTTGCAGTAACTGCCGGCTGTGATGTTGTTGATGCACTCGGCTCTTGCATTATAGGTGCTGTAGCTGGTATCCTTGTAGTTGTTGCGGTAGAATTTATTGATATTAAGCTTAAAGTTGACGACCCTGTCGGTGCTGTTGCAGTTCACTGCGTAAACGGTATGTGGGGTACTGTTGCAGTCGGTCTTTTTGCAACTACAACCGTACCGGGTAATGATTCATTCCAAGGCCTTTTCTACGGCGGCGGCTTATCACTCCTCGGTAAGCAGTTATTAGGTCTTGTTTGCGTTGCTGCTTGGACAATTGTTACTATGACAATCGTATTCCTTATTATTAAGAAAACTAACGGACTTCGTGTATCTGAAGAGGAAGAAATCAAAGGTCTTGATGCTACCGAACATAATCTTCCGTCTGCTTACGCTGATTTTATGCCGGCTATGGCTTTTGCAACATCTTCTTCTATCAAAGCTTCAGCTCCGAAAGTAAGTGTACCTGCCACTCCGCTTGCTCCGGTTGAAAAGGCAGTTGAAGTTGAAACTTATACTACTAAAAAATCACCGGCTTTATCAAAAGTTGTTATGATATTTAATCCTGCAAAGTTTGAAGAAATTAAATCTGCTATGAATCAAATCGGCATTACCGGTATGACTGTTACAAATGTAATGGGATGCGGCACACAAAAAGGCCACATCAGAAAATACCGTGGTGTTGAAATTGAAGAAATGAATCTTAATCCTAAAATGAAGCTTGAAATGGTTGTTTCCGCCGTTCCGGTTGAAACAGTTGTTGAAACTGCAAGAGATGTTCTTTATACCGGTAATATCGGCGACGGTAAAATCTTTATCTATGATGTTGAAGATGCGGTAAAAGTTCGTACCGGTGAGCGCGGATATGATGCTTTGCAGGGTGAGGATGATGTGTAAAACAGATTTGTAAAATCTCTTTTATATAATTGTTTTTGTTATTTTTCTACATGAGAAAAGGGGCTGTTCATTCAGTCCTTTTTCTTTTATATGCTGTGTATAAAAATACAGTGGTATACATTGAAAAATGGATAAATATACTAAAAACTGTATGATTACTGTGATATTATACATAAAACGACTTAAAAATCGCGCTAATTTTGTGATTTGTATAATTGACTAATAAGCATTATTTATTGTAAAATTAAGAAAACACGATATTTATTGAACATTGTGTTCATAAAATATATTGTTATTTACACATAATTTAAGGAGAGGATACTATGTTGAAAGAGGGAGAAATCAGAATTCCGTCAGGATGTGCCATTGCCGCTATTATTGACAGAAAAGGCAATCGCATAAACGGTTCTCAAATCATTAAATCTATTGCGCTTATGCACGATAGGTCAAATGGTCTTGGCGGTGGTTTTGCTGCTTACGGTATTTATCCTGAACATAAGGATGAGTACGCTATTCATGTTTTCTATGATTCAAACGAAGCAAGAAAGCAGTGCGAGGATTTTCTTTTTAGGCATTTTAATATTGATGTTGCGGAGAGAATACCTACCCGCCAAGTTCCGAGCATTGAAAAAGGCCCTGATATTTGGCGCTATTTCGGTAAAGCAAACCGCGTGCGTATGAAAGACGCAAGGCTTGATGAACTTGAATATGTTGCACAATGTGTAACTAAAGTTAATAATGCAATTGAGGGTGCATATATCTTTTCAAGCGGTAAAAATATGGGCTGCTTTAAAGCAGTAGGTTATCCTGAAGATGTAGGCGAATTTTATATGCTTGACCAATATGAAGCTTATATTTGGACGGCACACGGCAGATTCCCGACTAACACACCGGGCTGGTGGGGCGGCGCTCATCCTTTTAATATTCTTGATTGGTCAATTGTGCATAACGGTGAAATATCATCATACGATGCCAACCGCAGATATATTGAGCAGTTTGGATATATTTGCACTATGCAAACAGATACTGAAGTTATCACTTATCTTTTTGACCATCTTTTGCGCCATCATAATCTTCCTATTGAAGTTGCAGCAGATGTACTTACAGCACCTGAATGGGATGAAATTGACAGAATGGACGATGATAAAAAGAAATATTTTACAAATCTTCGTTCTATTTATAGCGGTGCGCTTGTTAATGGCCCGTTTTCTGTAATTCTCGGCTCAAATAAGGGACTTCTTGCTATTAACGATAGGCTTAAGCTTCGCTCACTTACTGCCGCAACTAAAGGAAACCGTGCTTATTTTGCGTCTGAAGAATCGGCAATCAGAATTATTTGCCCTGACCCTGATGAAGTGTGGTCTGTTTCAGGTGCAGAGCCTGTATTTATTCCGCTTGAAATTGACGAAGAGGAGGGTGAGAACTGATGATAAATTATATTCCGCGCAGATTTACTGTTATTCGTGATAAGGAACTTTGCATAAATTGTGGCTGCTGTGTTCGTCAGTGTTCAAACGAATGCCACTTTTTTGATGAAGATGGAAAAACAGTATTAGTAAATTCAAAAAATTGTGTTGCCTGCCACAGATGTGTTGACCTCTGCCCGACAGGAGCATTGCGTATAGAAAAATATGTTTGTGATTATCGTGATAATGCGAATTGGACACCTTCTTATCAGCAGGAAATCTGCCGTCAGGCAGAAACGGGTTCGGTTCTTCTTTCCGCTATGGGTAATCCAAAACCTTATCCTATTTATTGGGATAAAATCTTGCTTAATGCGTCACAGGTTACCAATCCGTCTATCGACCCTCTTCGTGAGCCGATGGAAATTCGTACTATATTAGGCCGCAAGCCTGATAAAATTGAGGTTGAAAAGAAAGGCAAATCTATCACCAAGATGCCGCCGCAGGTTATGCTTGAAACACCTATTATGTTTTCGGCTATGAGTTTTGGCTCTATTTCACTTAATGCTCAAAAGTCACTTGCTATGGCAGCTGTTGAACTCGGAACATTGTTTAATACAGGTGAGGGCGGCCTTCATCCTGATTTGCGCTCTTTTGGTGATTATGCTGTTGTTCAGGTAGCGTCAGGCCGTTTCGGTGTGCATAAAGATTACCTTAATAA
>CAVLCX010000119.1:5142-5842 GCA_963661525.1 bacterium | reverse complement strand
TCCTTGAAAATAAACATTGCCTGTATCGGTTTCATCAATAGCAAGAGCAATTTTAAGCTGCCCTTTTCTGCCAAGAGGAGTAATCATTTTACTGATTTCAACAGCGTCTTCATGCGCATTATCGGTAATTAAGCACAAAACACCGTTACCCTTGCGCTTAAAGCAATTTGATGTAAGGTCATATATCATTTCATCAAGATAAGCCAATACATCATTTTTATCAAGGTTTTCTATCTTAACAATATAAAAATAACTTTTTCCTTTTAACGCTCTGACATTAAATGAAAAATCTTTAACATCAATATTTTTGCTTATTTTATAACCGTTATTTTCTAAATCTTTGCATATAGTGTCACATCTGTCATTTATATTTTCCTTTTCCCTTGAAGATATATAATAACCTGCATCTTCAAGTTCATTTTCAATATCTTTTAAGAAAGATTCAACCTTACCGTACTTTGAATAATATAAAAATATTACAACCAAATTAACTATAACTAAAATATCACAGGCATAATTAACACCGACAGCTAAAGCCGAACTATACGCCTTAACATAAGGTTCAGCGCCGATATAAACAAAAATGAAAATTACACTGAATATTACAAGGCCTTTTAAAAATTTATAAAAATTTTTCTGCTTTTTTCTAACACTTCTCATTTAATCATTCCCTTAAATTCTTCTTCGCTTATTATTTGAA
>CAVLCX010000119.1:0-5132 GCA_963661525.1 bacterium | reverse complement strand
AAGTTTATTTGCTTTATCAAGCTTCGAGCCTGCCTCCTCACCCGCTAAAACATAAGTTGTTTTTTTAGAAACAGATGATGTTGTTTTGCCGCCGAAAGATTCAATAATTTTAAAAGCTTCTGCACGCTTAAGAGTCGGCAAAGTACCGGTCAATACAAATGTCATACCGCTAAAGCGTGTATCTTCAATCACATTTGTAGATTTCATATTAACTCCGGCTTCTTTAAGCTTAGCTATCAATTCTTTAGTTGAATCACTTGAAAAGAATTCTACAACGCTTTCAGCCATAATCTTGCCGAAACCGTCAATTTGTAAAATATCATCAACACTTGCATTCATAACAGAATCAATATCTTTAAAAAAATCAGCCAATAATTTTCCGGCTTTAGCACCGATATGGCGAATTCCGAGTGCAAAAATAAGCTTTGATAAATCATTATTTTTTGAATTATTTACCGAGTTAATAATATTATTTGCGCTTGTTTCTTTAAACCCTTCAAGTGACGCTATTTTGTTAAAATCGAGGTTATAAATATCGTATGTTTTAGCTATCATACCCTCATTCACGAAAGTTTCAATAATCGCAGGGCCTAAACCTTCAATATCCATAGCGTCACGCGAACAAAAATGAATTAAATTTCTCAAAAGCTGCGCCGGGCATTCAGGGTTAATACATCTTATTGCGGCTTCGTCTTCATCCCTGTAAACTTTTTCACCACAAGATGGGCAAACATCCGGAAATTCGAAAATACTGTCTGAATTATGCTCATTAACACACAAAACTTCAGGTATAATATCACCGGCTTTTCTTACTGTAACAATATCACCTATTGCAATACCTTTTTCGTTAATGAAATCTTGATTGTGAAGAGTTGCTCTGCTTACGGTTGTACCTGCAAGATGAACACTCTCAAGTATCGCAGTAGGTGTTAATACACCTGTTCTGCCGACTGCGATTTCAATATCCAAAAGTTTTGTTTGCTTTTCTTCCGGCGGGTATTTAAAAGCAATTGCCCATTTAGGATATTTTGCAGTTGAACCGAGAATGTCCCTCTGTGAAAAATCATCAACCTTAATAACCGCACCGTCAATATCATATTCAAGCGAACCTCTTGCTTCGCCTATTCTGTCAATTTCAGCAATTGCATCTTCAATGTTATCAACCTTTTTATATGTCGGGATAGTATTAAAACCAAGTTCCTTTATAAAATCAAGCGATTCTTTGTGAGAATTAAGCTCAACACCCTCAATTTGCTGAATGTTAAATACAAATATATCAAGCCCTCTGCTTGCTGCAACACTGCTGTCTTTTTGCCTTAAAGAGCCTGCGGCGGCATTTCGTGGGTTTTTAAAAGGTTTTTCACCGTTTATTATTTGTCTGTCAACAACTCTTTCAAAGCTCTTCTTTGGCATATAAACTTCACCGCGAACTTCAATATAAGGTATTGATTTATTAAGCTTAAGCGGAATATTATGAATAACTCTTAAATTACCGCTCACATCTTCGCCTACATCGCCGTTACCCCTGGTTGAACCTCGAAAAAATACACCGTCACGATATTCAAGACTAACTGATAATCCGTCAATTTTAGGTTCAACAACATAATTTACATTCGAAACGGTATCTTCTACTCTGTTATTGAATTCACGAAGCTCGTCCTTTGAAAAAGCGTCCTGCAAACTTTCCATTCTCACCGAATGTGCAACGCTTTCAAATGAGTTATCTGCCAGACCGCCAACTTTTTTGGTCGGTGAATCCGGTGTGTCATATTCCGGGTACTTTTCTTCAAGTTCTTTTAATTCACGCATCATCATATCATATTCATAATCTTCAATTTCAGGTGCGTCATAATTATAATATCTGTCAGAATGGTACCTTAAAGTTTTTCTTAATTCTTCAATTTTCTTTTCAATTTCAGTCATACTATCACCAATAAACAATATTAGTTTTATTTTATCACATAAAGTATAAATAATCAATTATATATACCTATTTTAATCAAAAAAGCACATCCCAAAGGATGTGCTATGTTTCACTTTTAACTTTTTCAATTTTGAACACAGCTCTGAGAATAGGAGCTAAAAATTTAGGACTTTTAATAAGTACAACCTTCATAATCATTACCTCGCTATCTTTTACAGCAAAGAATTCCGAGAATGATTACTACAATTGCAAGTATTCTTGTTATCCATATTGTAGGACAGCAACAGGCTACCACACAGCCAACACCAAATGCTATCCACAAATAGTCACGCCTGCACATTTTTTTCATATAGTAAACACCTCTTTTGCTGTATTTACTACATACTATGCATTTTTCAATCAATCGTTACTCAAAATAAGTAAAAGTTTTCCCGATTCATAAGAAACCGTTATCTTATCATCCTTAAATGAATTACTTTGAGCCAGAGGGCAATTTACGGTTAAATCAAAATCCGTTAAATCATATTGCGTTCCTCTTGTTGTAAGTTTTATGCAGTCTTCCAAAAAAGCATAAAATGAAAAATAATTATATTTATCTTTATTTATAACCGCTTTTTTATCAAGAAGTTCTATTTTATTATTCTTGTTTATCAATACTGCTTTAACATTTCGCTCAAAGCAGTAATTTAAAGCTAAAACATTGCAATAAGTATGGTCAAACCTACTGCCGATACCGCCCAAAATAAGCAAATCATTAAACCCTTGCTTTATTGCATATTTTACAGCAAAAAAAGTATCGGTATCGTCTTTTCGTACAGGTAAAATAATTGTTTCAATATCAGTATCGGGAACTTCGGATGAATCAAAATCACCTATAATTAAATCAGGTTTAATACCGAGTTTGGCACATTTGTTATATCCACTGTCAGCAGATATAATAAATCTACCGTCAATATAATCATTATAATATTCAATTTCACTTTCAGGCGCGCCCGAAATAATTAAACATTTTTTTATTTCTTTTCCCATTCTTTAATGTCTTTAACCTCATTATACATTTGAACATAGCTGTTATACCGGCTTTGGCTGATAATGCCGTTTTCAACAGCGTTTCTTACTGCACAGCCTTTATCATTTATGTGCGAGCAGTTATTTAAAAACTTACAATTATATATATAATCATCAAATTCTCTGAAGCAATGCGGTAATTCATCTTTCATTATCTTTTCGCATCTTTCAATATCAAGCGAAGAAAAACCCGGTGTATCTGCTATATATCCGCCAGCACACTTAAATAATTCGCAATGCCTTGTAGTATGCTTACCCCTGCCAAGTTTTTTGCTTGTTTCCCCCGTTGCAAGAGAAAGAGAAGAATCAATATTATTTAAAAGCGATGATTTGCCGACGCCGGTATTACCGGCAAAAGCACTGATTTTATCTTTTAAAAGTGATTTCACTTCATCAGCACCGCTTCCCGTGCCGTTATCACAAACTATGGTTTTAAACCCGGCTTTGCTGTAAATATCAATATATTTTTTATATGACTCATCTAAATCAATTTTTGTAAATACAATCACCGGCTCAATTTTTTTATATTCGGCAATTGCTATAAGCCTATCAAGTACAACCGTATTTATAAGTGGGTCAATAATTGAAGATACAATAAACAGCGTATCAATATTTGCAAGCGGCGGGCGAATCAATGAATTTTTTCTTTCAAATATTTCATCAATAGTATTTTCGGCATTATCATTTATGCTGATACTTACTTTATCGCCCACAAGCGGAGTGATTTTTTTCTTGCGAAAAACACCGCGTGCTTTACATTCATATAAACCATTGGCAGTTTCTACATAGTAGAAACCGCCAATTCCTTTAACAATCAATCCTTTATCAATCATATACCTTATTGCGCCCCGTTTACATCTGAAGCCTGAACTGTTTGTGAATCATTTGATGAATTAGTAGTTTTTTCATTTGAAAAACCGCTGAAATCAACTTTTAAATTCTTGCTGTTTTTCGGACTTACGGTTTTAGTTTCAAGCGCACCGATGTCGGTAAGTGAAACTTTAACATTTGCGTCATTTTCACCATCAAGTGTAATGCTCACACTTGCGCTTGTACCGTTAAGTGTAACAGCCTGATTAAGATATGTTTCACCGTCAATTGTAACTTCAAGTGTATCTGTTACATATTCGCCTGATTCATCAACAATTTTAGGAAGCGAAACAGAAAGCGAAACTTTAGAAGTAGGATTTGTAGTAGTTGTTGTTTCACCTGAAGAAATAACAACTTTAATTTTATCATCAGCTGTTGCCGATGAACCTGCGGCAGGTGATTGTGATATTACAACACCTTTAGGCCTTAAATCATCCTGTGTTACAAAATTAACATTTTTAAAGCCCATTTTTTCAAGAAATGCTCTTGCACCCTCTTGCTTAAGGCCTGTTACATCAGGAATTTCAATATTTACAACCTCTTTTGTGGTTGGGCCTGAACTTACAAATACAACAATTTGAGTATCGCTTGAAACAACAGTACCGGCTTTAGGTTCTGTATATACAACCAATCCTTCTTCAACCGTTTCACTTGAAATGGTTGTAAATTTATAATTTGTAAGCCCCTCATTTGCAAGAGCTTTTTTTGCCTTTTCATCATTCAAATTGTAAATA
This sequence comes from bacterium, assembly GCA_963661525.1. Lineage (GTDB taxonomy): Bacteria > Bacillota > Clostridia > Oscillospirales > Acutalibacteraceae > Eubacterium_R. The sequence continues at coordinate 536 of CAVLCX010000119.1, read as the reverse complement.
TTCGGAACATTTATATCATCCATTGAAGCGGAAACAACAAGCTTAACCTGTGAACCTGAAATAACCTTTGAACCCGCTTCCGGTGATTGCTCAACAACTATGCCCGGCTCAACTTCGTCAGTCTTTTTCTGCTCTAAAACAAATTCATAGTCATATTTATTTGAACTGATAAGTTCATCATACGAAAAACCTACAAAATTATCAAGCGTGCTTGTACTTGTTTTAAACGAACCTGTTATTGCCATTACAAGTAATACAGAAGCTGTTACAAGAATGATTATACCAATCAAAACAGCAGATACTACTTTTTTCTTATGGTCAGGGTCGTAATATTCAACCTCTTCTTCGTCACTGTCAACTGTTTTTTCAATCGGCTTTTCGTTAATAACAGGAGTTTCGGCTGTTATTTTATCAGTATCGCTTATATATTTAGTCGGTGATTTATCAACAAAATAAGAATAATCAAATACCGTTTTAGGATTATTGATTACTTCTTCAACATCCAAAAGCATTTCCGTGGCAGATTGGTATCTGTC
>CAVLCX010000118.1:0-5849 GCA_963661525.1 bacterium | reverse complement strand
AATTAAAAGATGTACTTTCAAATAAAGAAGCTTGCGAAAAGTTGCTCAATACACCGCAGGCAAAAGAACTTATGAAAAAACTTAACGGGGGAAAATAAATGTGGATAATTCTACAAATATCAATGATATTATAGCTAATTTAACACCTGATGATATAAATATGCTTAAGGGTGTTGCATCATCAATTCTCGGTGAAAATGCAGGAAATGAACCACAGCAAAATGAAAGCGCAAATAATCAAGTACTTCAAAAAACACAGACTTCGCCAAATAATAATGCGTTGCAGTCACTTAATTCACTTGGGCTTGACAGCCTTGACTTTAATATGATTATGAAAGCAAAGTCGATATTTGATAAGATGAATAATACGCCGAATAAAAATGTTGATTTAATAATGGCATTAAAACCGCATTTGCGCCCTGAAACGCAAAATAAAGCTGACCAGGCATTAAAAATAATTAAGCTTTTTGAGGTGTTGCCGTTACTTAGGGAGCTGTTTTAAATGGCTTATTTCAGTGAAAACGATATAAATGAAGCTAAAAGGCGAGTTCGCGATATGCAAAAAAGAGCAAATAGGCTGACTAATCAGGAGAAAAGCGTTAAAGAGCCGCCGAAAAAAGAGGAGGAAAGCGAAAATGAGAATATTTTAAAGGATGAAAACGAGGAGGAAAAGGATGATTCTTCGCTTATAATTTTGGCTCTTATAATGCTTTTATCACACGAGGGAGCAGATAATATGTTGATTCTTGCACTGCTTTATCTTCTGTTTTAATATAAATAACTAATAAAATATGGAAATTCAGTCAATAATATGTTATATTATTAAGCAGTAAAAAATATTATTGTATTTTTTCGGAGGATAAATCAGTGGAATTTATTAAAAAAGATATATCTGCCGGAATTGAACTTGTAGGAATTCCGGTTGACAGATTTAAGACTAATTTAATTACTGTAAGCCTTGCTTTGCCGCTTGAAAGGGAAAGTGTGAGCGCAAATGCGGTAATGCTCGGCCTTTTGGCAAGACGGGGTGCAAAGTATCGTGATATGCTTGCGCTTAACAGAAAGCTTGCTTCACTTTACGGTGCAACGCTTAATGAAACTGTATCAAAAATCGGCGAATGTCAGGTTTTATCACTCGGTTCAACTTGCCTTAATGACAGATTTTCACTTGACGGTGAAAGCATTGCATTTGAATGTGTAAAGCTTTTATCATCACTGATATTTGAGCCGAAGTTTGATGAAAACGGAATGTTTTTTGATGAAGATATTGAGGCGGAAAAAAGAATTTTAACAGAAAAGCTCAATTCTGAAGAAAATGAAAAAAGAATTTATGTTTTGCGCAAAACCGAAGAAAAAATGTTTGAAAATGAACCTTATTCGGTAAACAGATACGGTACAAAAGAGCAGGTTGCCTCACTTAATAAAGCAGATTTGAAAAATGCTTGGCAAAATGCGCTTTCAAAAGCAAAAGTTCTTATTACGGTAATCGGCAATACAAATATTGATAAGGTGTATGATTACCTTAAAACCGAATTTGAAAAGGTTGAAAGAAATTATACTTCTTTGCCTGAACCTGCTTTTGTAGGCAAAAGCGAAAAGGTTAATAATTATTTAGAAAGAATAGATGTTAAACAGGGCAAGCTTGTTTTAGGCTTTAGAGCCGATGTTAAACCAAACGACAGCCTTGCAAAAGCAATGCGCAGCTTTTCGGATATTTTCGGCGGCGGCCCGTATTCAAAGCTTTTTGCAAATGTCAGGGAAAAAATGAGCCTTTGCTATTACTGCTCTGCGCGTTATACAAGGCTTAAAAGCTGTATTTTGGTTCAGTGCGGTTGCCTTGAAGAAAATATGGACAAGGCAATTGATGAAATTCTTAATCAGCTTGATGTTATTAAATCGGGTGATTATGAAGAAGAATTTGAATCATCAAAAATGGCACTCGGTGACGCTGTTATGTCAATTTCAGATATGCCGGAAACTATTGAAAGCTGGTATATCGGGCAAATTACGGATAATAGGTATAAAATACCTGAAGAAGTTTGCGAAGAAATCCAATCTGTAAAATATGATGAAATTAAAAAATGCGCAGGTTTAGTTTCTCTTGATACCGTTTATAAACTTGTAGGGGAGGAAGAATGATGACGGAAAAAGTATCCAAATCACTTGATGAAAAGTATTATGTGATTGACCATAAATCAGGCTTAAAAATTTATGTTATGCCTAAAGAAAATTATTCTTCAACCTACGCGATTTTCGGCACTAACTACGGTTCTATTGATACTAAATTTAAGCGTTCTGATAAAGATGAATGGACCGTTGTACCGGAAGGTATAGCTCACTTCCTTGAACACAAGCTTTTTGAAAGCGAAGACCTTGACGCATTTGCAAGATATGCAAAAACCGGTGCGTCTGCAAACGCATATACTTCGTTTGACAGAACTTGTTATCTTTTCCAGTGCAGTGATAATTTTGAAGCGTCACTTGAAATATTGCTTGATTTTGTTACTCATCCTTATTTTACAAAGGAAACCGTTGAAAAAGAGCAGGGTATTATAGGCCAGGAAATAACAATGTACTATGATGTTGCTTCTTGGATGAGTACATTTAATCTTCTTCGCCTGCTTTATCATAAGCATCCGGTCAGAATTGATATTGCCGGTACGGTTGAATCAATTTCTCAAATTACGGACAAGCTTCTTTATGACTGCTATGATACTTTCTATAATCTCAATAATATGGCTCTTGCAGTAGTCGGCAATGTTGATGTGAAGCAGGTTTTATCAGTTTGCGATAAAATGCTTAAGCCTGCGCCGAAGTTTTCAATTGAGCGTTCATTTGAAAAAGAGGATATGTGTGTTGTAGGCGATTATAAAGAATATAACCTTGCAATGAGTATTCCTGTATTTTCATTTGGATATAAAGAGGAATGTGAAAAGCCTAAGCAGGATTTGAAAACTATTATCGAAACTACTGTTTTGCTTGAAATACTTGCCGGAAACACATCAAATTTATATAATTCGCTGTTTAAGCAGGGCCTTATTAACGAAAATTTTTCAAAGGAATATTTTATCGGCTACGGATATGAAGCAATAATATTCGACGGTGAAAGCGAAAACCCAAAGGAAGTTGCAAATCAAATTAAAAAGGAAGTTGCAAGACTTAAAAAAGAAGGCATAAGCGATGAGGAATTTGAAGCTGTAAGGCGCTCACTTTACGGAAAAGAAATTATGTCTTATAACGATATTGATACCCTTGCAAACGGACTTGTTTCTGCACATTTCGGTGAATATGATATTTTTGACACGGTTGAAATATTTAAAAATATCAAAAAGAGTGATGCTTTATCTCGCTTGGATAAAGTTATGGATGAAAAATACAGCGCACTCAGTGTTGTTAAGCAAAGCGAGGAATAATTATGAGCGATTATACAAGGGTTTATTTTGAAGGGCTTGGTATTGATTTTGATGTTCCGAGCATTGCATTTACCATAGGCAATTACAGTATTCACTGGTATGGTATTATAATCGCTTTCGGCTTCGCACTTGCTGTGCTTTACGGCGGCAGAATGGCTTATAAATGGAAAATGAGCCTTGACGGAATGACGGATGTTCTTATGTGGGGTACTATTTTAGGAATTATTTGCGCAAGGGCATATTATGTTATTTTTGAATGGTCATATTATAAGCAACATCTTGCAGAAATTCCGCAAATTTGGAACGGCGGTATTGCAATTTACGGCGGAATAATCGGTGCGTTTATTGGTGCTGTTATAGGCTGTAAAATCGGAAAAATTGATTTTAGAAATTTGCTTGATTTAGGCGGACTCGGCCTTTTGATAGGCCAGGGCATAGGCAGATGGGGCAATTTCTTTAATCAGGAAGCATTCGGTGCTAATACAACTACCGCACCTTTTAGAATGTGGAGCTTGAAAATTCACGATACTTTGCAGGCGAGCGCAGATACTTTAGCGGCAAAGGGTATGACGGTTGACCCAAATACACCCGTTCACCCTACTTTCCTTTATGAAAGTGTTTGGTGTATTTTAGGCTTCTTTATTTTGAACTATATTGTTCATCATAAAAGAAGATATAAAGGCGAAGTGTTTTTCCTTTACGGTATTTGGTACGGACTTGAGAGAATGGTGGTTGAAGGCCTCAGAACAGATTCGCTTTATATCGGGGCTACATCTATTCGTGTGAGCCAATTGCTTTCGGCAATAATTGTTGCAGTATTTTTGGTTTGGCATATTGTAAATATGATTAGGCTTAAAAAGGGTACTTTGCCGCAAAGGATGATGATTAAGCCGCTCAAGGCGGAAAATAATGATGAAAGAGAGAATGAAAATGTCACAAATAATTGACGGTAAGCTTGTTTCAAAACAGGTTAGAGAGAGAGTAGCAAAGGAAACAGAGCAGTTAAAGGCAAAGGGAATTACTCCGGGCCTTGCTGTAATTATTGTGGGTGATGACCCTGCATCACAAGTTTATGTTAAAAATAAAGAAAAAGCTTGTGCTGAAGTAGGATTTTACAGTGAAAAATATGCTTTGCCTGAAAATACTACTCAGGAAGCACTCAATAATTTTGTAAAAGAACTTAATAATAAAAAAGAAATCAGCGGTATTTTATGCCAGCTTCCGCTTCCTAAACATCTTGATGATAAAGAAGTTATCAATCTTATTGACCCTATTAAAGATGTTGATGCATTTCATCCCGTAAATGTGGGCGCAATTATGATTGGGGATTATAATTTTCTTCCTTGCACCCCGGCGGGAGTAATGGAACTTATCCATTCAACCGGTGTTGATGTAACAGGCAAAAAGGCTGTTGTTATCGGCAGAAGCAATATTGTAGGTAAGCCTATGGCAATGCTTTTGCTTCACGAAAATGCCACTGTTGAAATCACCCATTCAAAAACTGTTGACCTTAAGGAAGTAACCAAGAGTGCAGATATTCTTGTTGCCGCTATCGGCAAGGCAAAGTTTGTTACAGCTGATATGGTAAAAGACGGTGCAGTAGTTATTGATGTTGGTATGAACAGGGACGAAAACGGTAAGCTTTGCGGTGATGTTGATTTTGAAAATGTTAAGGATAAATGCTCATTTATCACACCTGTACCGGGCGGTGTAGGCCCTATGACTATTTCAATGCTTATGCAAAATACATTAACTGCCGCAAAAATTCAAAACGGTTTACAAAAGTAATTATTTAAAGAAGGTATAGCTATGGCACTTGAGGAACAAGTGGTTGAAAAACTTATTGAAAAAAATTTGCATATTTCTTTCGCTGAGTCTTGCACTGGCGGTATGTGTTGTGGTACAATAGTCAATGTTACAAATGCGTCAAAAGTGCTTGATGTTTCATTTGTGACTTATGCAAATGAGGCAAAAATCGAATTCCTCGGTGTCAAGGCTGATACTATTCTTTCTAACGGGGTAGTAAGTAACGAAGTAGCTTACGAAATGGCGCAGGGTGTTGCAAATGCGGCTAAAAGCGATGTGGGCGTAGGTATTACGGGCGTTGCAGGTCCGGGCGGCGGCACAGCTAAAAAGCCGGTTGGTATGGTTTGCTTCGGTTTCAGCATTTGCGGTAAAACCACCACTTATACTTGCCAGTTTGGTGAGATAGGGCGTAATCAGGTGCGTAAATCAAGCGTTGAATTTGTGATGGCAAAGCTTCTTGAACTGCTTGATGAAATTTAATAATTTGCTGATATGGCTCAGTTGGTAGAGCAGATCATTCGTAAACGGAAGGCTGTTCGCCGATTTAGGCTCAAAGCAAGCGGAAAATTGAATAAATGCTGATATGGCTCAGTTGGTAGAGCAGCGCATTCGTAAACGGAAGGCTGTTCG
>CAVLCX010000117.1:0-5852 GCA_963661525.1 bacterium | reverse complement strand
GTTAAAGAACAAGTTTTGGAGGTAACCTACAATGGAAATGCTTGAACTTATGAAGGAAAGGCACAGCGTAAGGCAATATACTGATAAAAAAATCGAAAAAGAAAAAAGAGAAACATTGAACGCTCTTATCAATCAAATCAATCAAAAAGAGGGCTTGCACATTCAAATATTTTATGATGAACCAAAATGCTTTGATTCAATGATTGCTCATTACGGAAGCTTTAACGGTGTTAATAATTACATTGCCCTTGTAGGCAAAAAATCATCAAATCTCAACGAAAATCTGGGATATTACGGCGAACAGATTGTTTTAAAAGCGCAGGAACTCGGACTGAATACCTGTTGGGTTGCTATGAGCCACGGAAAAAGCAAGGCACAAATTGATAAAGGCGAAAAACAGGTGTGTTTAATTGCTCTTGGCTACGGTGAAAATAACGGAGCTGTACGAAAAAGCAAAACAGCATCGCAGGTTAGCAATTATAAATCAGAAATGCCCGAATGGTTTTTGCAAGGCGTTGAAGCCGCTTTGCTTGCGCCTACTGCAATTAACCAGCAAAAATTTTATTTCGAGCTTTTACCGAACAACACTATCAAAGCAAATGCCGGAAAAGGATTTTATACAAAGTTAGATTTAGGTATTGCAAAGTACCACTTTGAAGTTATAACAGGCAAGAAAATATAAACAGCAAATGCCCAAGGATTAAAAATTATACTATGCTTTCAAAAAACGAAATAAAATATTATGCCAAAATGGCAGCGGACAGTTTTGCCGATGACCCGCTCTATATTGCCATTGTAAAAAACAAATTTATCAGAAAACGATTTATATATAATTTTATGTATTTGCGTTTTTATCTTTCAAGCACTGAAGATATTATCATCGAAGATAAAAATAAACGCGGACTGTGTATTTGGAAATCGGCGGCAAGTAAGCTTTCGGTTAAAAGTGTTTTTTCCTGCCCTAAATTTTTCAATCTGCTGTTTTATTTGCCGATTGTTATTAAGCTTGAAAAAGCATTCAGCGATGAGGATATGTCGGTATTTCCAAAAAACACATTGCTTCTATCTCCTGTTTTTGTTGATAAAGATTTTCAGGGAAAAGGAATCGCCAAGAGCCTTATTGAAAATAAAGCAAGCGAACTTATAAAAAAAGGATACACACTCGGCCTTGAAACACAAAACAAAATCAATGTTGAAATTTATTCCAAGTTGGGTTTTCGTTTAGTTAAAACCGAGAGATATATGTGCGGTCAAATCACAAACTATCTTATGATTTACTCTCAAAATTAAATTTACAAATCAAAGAGGCTCAAGGATGAAAATCCTTGAGCCGTTGCTATATTGTTGCAATCAATTTTATTTACCCTTAAAGGATATTTTTACAATTTGCATTTTAAGTGCATTATCACCGAGTTTTGCAAGAAAGCGAAAAAAATTGCTTACACTCGGGTCTTTTAAATTTTGATAACCAAGCATATAACCGCAACTTGATACTTCAATATTCTTATCCCACGGTGATAATTCCTCTTTAGCGTTTGTAACAGCAAAGTATGCGCCGACATCCTTAATTTTTGCAGTTTTAAGCCAAGTTTTTGCAATCATTTTTACTGCTGTTTTGTTTGCCGCATCAAAAACAAGCACACCGTTTGGAAAAGCGTTTGCCATATTTTTCACAAGGGTTTTAACCTCTTCATTTAAAAAATAATAGAACACACCCGAAGCAAAGAATATTGCACCGTTTGAAGCGTCAATTTTATCAAACCACGCTGTATCATTAAGATTGCAGGCTATATTTTCCTCACGCTCGCCTGCCGGCAATAATTCATTTCGCATTTTGATAACATCGGGAAAATCCAAATTATAAATTTTGCAACTGCCGTTATCACAATTTTTGCCTGTGCTGTCAAGTCCGCAACCAAGATTAACAACCGCAGCATTAGGGTACTTTTTCAAATAATCGCGCACCTCAAATGCAAGGTCGCTTTGCCTTGCGGCAACCTCCAATGCACCAAAACGCTGCATAAGGCTTTTTGAATTTTTTTCAGCCTGTGAAAAATCATAATCTATTTGACCAATCAAATTAACCGCTGTTTTATCACTATAAATATCAGGATATAATTCTGAACACAGCTTTCTGGAATAAAGCGGAATAATCAGCGTTTCCTGAACTGTATTTTTTTCAATTTTATATTTCATATTTTCCACCCCTGCTTTATCAGCAATAAATATTATAACAAAGAATACTGCAACAAATATGCGGCAGAATTTCGGTTAGCTGCTACTAACTTTGCTTTAATTATAATATGATTATAATTTGGTGTCAATGTAAAACTGTGATTTATATTTTTCTTGACTTCATACCTACCGTTAGTAGTATAATATTTCCGACAGCTTTTGCAAAGGAGTAATAATTAAATGGAAAAAAATCTCGCTACCGGCAGTGTATTTAAAAATGTTATTTTGTTTTCACTACCGTATTTGCTTTCATACTTTTTGCAAACACTCTACGGTATGGCAGATTTGTTAATCATCGGGCAGTTTGACAGTGTGGCAGGCACAACTGCCGTTTCAATCGGCTCACAGGTTATGCATATGCTGACGGTTATGATTGTAGGTCTTGCAATGGGTACAACCGTAAGCATAGGTCAGGCTGTTGGTGCAAACAATCGTAAGCAAGCGGCAAAAGATGTGGGTAATACCGTCACACTTTTTATGGCAGTGTCAATAATTCTTACTATGATTTTACTTGCTTTGAGATATACTATCGTTTCGGCAATGTCAACTCCGAGTGAAGCAGTTAAAGGTACGGTTGCTTATCTTACCGTTTGCTTTATCGGCATTCCTTTTATTACCGCATATAACATTATCAGCTCGATTTTTCGCGGTATGGGTGACAGCAAAAGTCCAATGTATTTTATCGCAGTAGCTTGCGTTGTAAATATCGGCTTGGATTATCTTTTTATGGGTGCTTTCAAGCTTGGCCCTGTGGGCGCGGCATTAGGCACTACTGTTTCACAGGCAATAAGTGTAATTGTAGCTCTGCTCGTTATCATAAGGCGAAAAAGCATTGTTCTTCAAAAAAACGATTTAAAACCAAGCAAGCCGATAATATCAAAAATCTTAAAAATCGGTGTTCCTATCGCGTTACAGGACGGACTTATTCAAATTGCTTTTATCGTTATAACAATTATTGCAAATAAGCGCGGTCTTAACGATGCGGCAGCAGTCGGAATTGTTGAAAAAGTTATAAGCTTTTTATTCCTTGTTCCGTCATCAATGCTTTCCACAGTGTCGGCACTCGGCGCACAAAATATCGGCGCAAGAAAACCCGAAAGAGCAATTCAAACACTCAAATATGCGATTATGCTTGCCGCAGGCTTTGGTGTTATTGTATCAATCATCATTCAATTTACGGCAGAGCCGATTGTTGCGCTTTTCACAAACCAAGACACTGCAAACGGAATTCAAGTCGTTCGCCTTGGGGGTCAGTATCTGCGCGGCTATATATTCGACTGTATCTTTGCAGGAATACATTTCAGCTTCAGCGGTTATTTCTGCGCCTGCGGAAAATCCGGATTGTCATTTTTGCACAATATTATTTCTATTACGCTCGTGCGTATTCCGGGAGTTTATCTTACCTCAAAAATGTTTTCACAAACCCTTTTCCCGATGGGACTTGCAACGGCGGCTGGCTCCTTGCTTTCGGTTATAATTTGCATTGCGGCTTTTGCAATTATCGTGAGAAAAAGCAAACAATCCAAAATGATTTATTAAATATACAACTTAAAATCAGATATATTACGCTATATGCGCAACATTTATTAAAAACACCCAAACCGTAATATACAACAACTGCTACCAAATCATTAACAGTTGTAATAAGCGGCCCGGACGCAACTGCCGGGTCGATTTTTATTTTTTTGAAAAACATCGGCACAAGCGTTCCGACAAGGCTTTTTTCCATTTTATATTATTGTATTGACTTTTTATTTATTATTTGATAAAATAATCCGCAGTTAGCTTTAGCTAACTAATTATTTTAAAAAGAGGTTAGCAAGCGCTAACTTTTATGGAGGAAAAATATGTTCAAAAAATCATCTATCATTATATCATTCGTTTTGGCGGCAGTAATGCTTTTATTCACATCAATAACTGCGTTTGCCGCAGGGCCGAGCAAGGCAGGTGTTTATGAAGTGCCGATTGAAATGTGGCACGCAGAAAAGGAAAGAACATCTATGGGCGACAGCTATATTGTTCACACCGCACTTCTTACAGTTGACGGTGATAAAAAAACACTTACCATAGCCCCTGCCGAAACAACAAGCGATATGCAATTTTGGTATTACAAGGATGGCTCTGTTGAGGGTGACACAGTAGAAGTTGAGCAAAAGAATAATGTTGAAATTGACGGCACTGAATATGAAACTGCTTTTGAATTTCCGATTAAGAGCGACAATGAATTTGTCGGCGTAAAATTTGCCGCTTCGGCTATGCCTTTATCACCGTCTGCAAGAATTAAAATTGATTACAGCAGTGCTAAAAAGGTGGCAAATATTGAAAAGGAAACAACAACCAAAGAAACCACAACTACTACCACAATTACTACCACCACAACGCAAGTAACAACCGCTTATGAACCTGCAACCGAAGTAAAAGAAGAAAAGGTAACAAATAAAAAAGCACCGATAGCAATTGCCTGCGGTGCAGTAGGTGCAGTTGCAATAGTTCTTATAATAACTGCTGTTATCAAGAAAAACAAAAACGATTAAGTAAGGTGAAATATGAAAAAGATATTCAAAAAATTTCAGGTTAAGGACTTTGTATTTTTAGCTGTTTTATCTGCGGCAATGACTTTATGCGGCGGAATAACAATGCCGCTTGTTATGCATACAACTGTTTTCGGCTTAAGAAATATGGCTGCCGCGCCGATTTATTCAATTTTTGTTGCAATAGGGCTTATGAAAGTCAGAAAACCGGGTGCGCTGACTGTAATCGGTCTTTTTTCGGGCGCTCCGCTTATATTCTTTTCAACAGTAATGTTTTTTAATAATTTTATATCCGCCATAATTGCAGAACTTGTTATGCTTCTGATTTTCAAGGGATATGAAAAAAAGAGTTCTGTTTTTGTTACAACGGGAATATATATGCCGCTTTCTCTGCCTATTTCAGTATTATTCAGCCTTTGGTTAAACGGGCAAAGCTATGAACAGCTTATTGCAAATCCGGCAGTATCCGTTTTAACTTCAATAGGCACAATTGCGTTTGCATTTATAGGCTCGGCAATAGGTATGAAAATTGCAAACGAACTTCAAAAAGCCGGCAAATTAAAGCCTTACGGAGAAGACGACAATGCTTGAAACATTTGAGGTTAAAAAGCCTTTTTATCCGCTCATATCCTTTTTTGCTTCGATAATTGTGCTTATTTTCGGAATGCTTTTCAGTAAAAACATTTTGGCATTTGCTTTTGCGCTTGCGGTTTTTATGCTTTTTTCTGCTTTCGGCCTGTTTAAAAACAGTGTAAAAATGACTTTGGCAATGGGAATTTGCGGCCTTATTATAGGCGGATTATCATTTTTAACAAACAGGAGTTTTGAAGCATTTTGGCAAACACTTTTAAGAATGATTTTGCTCGGCCTTTGCGCAGTACCTATGGTAAGCACATCACCCTGCGATCTAACACGCTGTCTTGCAAAGATGAAATGCCCGAGGGTAATAACGCTCGGTATACTTGTAACGCTGCGCTTTATTCCCATTTTAGCAAGTGAAATAAAGCAAATTTGGGAAGCTATAAAAGTACGGGGCGCAAATGTCAGCTGGTATCGGCCAAGCACAATTTATCGTGCATTTATCAT
>CAVLCX010000116.1:3161-5898 GCA_963661525.1 bacterium | reverse complement strand
GCCTTGCACAGCTTGTTAATGTTATTGCGCCTATTTTCACAAAAACAGGCGGCGGAATATTTGCGCAAACAATTTTTTATCCTTTTGAACATTTGAGCAATTTCGGCAGGGGTGTTGCGCTTAATCCTATTATTTCAAGCCCGAAATACGACTGCAAGGCATATACAGATGTACCGTACCTTGACGCTATTGCAACTTTTGATGAAGAAAATGAGTCAATGACTGTATTTTGCGTTAACAAGTCAATGGATGAGGGAATGACGCTTGATGTAAATCTTCTTGATTTTGAAGGATTTGTACCTGTTGAATTTATTTCAATGGATGGGTATAACAAAAATGATGAAAATTCATTTGAAAATCCTTTTGTAAAGCCACACAATAATCCGCTTCCGACTGTTGATGATAATACCCTTACAGCAGAAATTAAACCTTTCAGCTGGAATGTTATCAGGCTTAAAAAGAATAACTGAAAGTAAAAACTTTACATAAAATTAGAAATATGTTAAAATAAGGCATTATATTTTTTATAATGCTTTATTTTCATTTTAGGAGGCATATTTATGACAAAGGCACAAATATGCATAATGATTTCCATAGTTATTTATCTTGTAGCTATGGTAATGATTGGCGTAGTTTATTCAAAAAAAACAAAAAATGTCGGTGACTTTTATCTCGGTGGGCGTAAGCTCGGCCCTCTTGTTACAGCAATGAGCGCCGAAGCGTCTGATATGTCAAGCTATTTGCTTATGGGGCTTCCGGGCCTTGCACTTGCAAGTGGACTTGCCGAAGTAGGGTGGACTGTTATAGGCCTTGCGGTAGGTACATATCTTAATTGGCTTATAGTTGCTAAAAAGCTTCGTAAATATTCAGCAAGAATTAACGCTATCACAATTCCTGATTATTTTTCAAAAAGATATAAGGATAACAGCAGGGTTATTATGGCAGTTGCGGCTTTGATGATTATTATTTTCTTCGTTCCTTATACAGCTTCGGGTTTTGCAGCTTGTGGTAAGCTTTTCGGTACTTTGTTTGGTGTTGATTATCATATTGCAATGGTTGTTTCTGCAATTGTTATTGTAGGCTATACTTCACTCGGCGGTTTTAATGCTGCTTCTATGACTGACTTTATTCAGTCAATCATTATGACTGTTGCACTCATTATCGTTCTTGTATTTGGTATTAACCAAGCAGGCGGAATGGAGCAGGTTATGGTAAATGCAAAAAATCTTGAAGGTTATCTTGATGTTTTTAAAGGTTATGATGCCGCTACCAACAGTGCGGGCAGCTTTGGTGCAATTAAAGTTGTTTCAACTCTTGCTTGGGGACTTGGATATTTCGGTATGCCGCATATTCTTTTAAGATTTATGGCAATTGAAGACCCGAATAAAGTTAAAATTTCAAGGCGTGTTGCAGAAATCTGGGTTGTTATTTCAATGGCAGTTGCGGTTTTAATCGGTGTTGTCGGTATGGCAATGGTAAAAGAGGGCGCACTTCCTGCATTTGATGACAGTGAAACAATTATTATTCAAATTGCAACACTTCTTTCAAAAGCCGGTGTTGTGCCGGCACTTCTTGCAGGTGTTATCCTTGCCGGTATTTTGGCAAGTACTATGTCTACCGCTGACAGCCAGCTTCTTGCCGCTTCTTCTGCCGCAAGTGAAAATATTATCGGCGGTCTTTTCAGAATTAAGCTTAATGAAACATCACAAATGATTGTTGCAAGGGTTACACTTATTGCAATTTCGGTTATCGGTGTAATTATCGCTTGGGATTCAAATTCATCTGTATTCGGTATTGTTTCATTTGCTTGGGCGGGTTTCGGTGCAGTATTCGGCCCTGTTATGCTTCTTTCACTTTTCTGGAAGAGGTCAAACCGTTACGGTGCGCTTGCAGGTATGGTTGTAGGCGGTGTAATGGTATTTGTATGGAAATATGCAATTGCTAAATTTGGCGGAATATTTGATATTTATGAACTTCTTCCTGCATTTATTTGCGGTCTTTTAGTTAATGTTATTGTTTCGCTTATCACTCCTAAGCCTGATGATGAAATTGTTGAAGTTTTTGATGAACTAAAACATAATAAGTAATAAAGTGTATGATATAAAATAACACAACGCCTTTTGGTATTCATCCAAAAGGTGTTGTGTTATTTTATGTTTAACTCTTTAATAATCCTGTATATGTCAGCATTTATGCATATGGATTTGTTTTTTATTTCATTTGGGCAGAATGATTCACCGTAATTTATGCAGGCGTATGAGGCACTTTTGTATTGTGCTGTCATTTGCCAAAAAGGATATTTTATGATTGACGGGGTATTGTATCCCACACCGAGTTCAAGAAAAAGTATTTTTTGATTTCTTCTTGTTTTTAAAAAGTTTTGGTAGCTTTCGCTTGCCTTGTGCCAGTCTTCATCTTCAACAAATTTATCGTCACACCGAAGATTTGTAGTAAGCGCAGCATTGCAGTAAGGGCAGTGCGGTATTAAATCACTTGAAACAGCCATATCATTTTGATTCTTATACATTTTTTTGATGATTTCTTCATTATCAAATGTTTTATTACAGCAGGGGGTTGAACATTGAAAAAGTCCGTAATCACCCTGCGTGTAAAATAACCTGTGTTTATCAAATCCTGCTTTTTGAAAGCAGTGGTCAACATTGGTTGTAATTACAAAATAATCTTTATCTCTGACTAAATCAAAAAGCCTGAAATATAAATCATTAGGTGCATTTAC
>CAVLCX010000116.1:467-3151 GCA_963661525.1 bacterium | reverse complement strand
AAATATGCCTGCTCCAATATGCCCAAAATTCCTCTTGTGTTTTATATGGGTAAAAGCCACCTGAATACATATCGTGAAAGTCGTATTTTTCTTCAAAATCAGAAAAATATTTTTTGAATCTTTCACCGCTGTATGAAAAACCTGCCGAAGTTGAAAGGCCTGCACCTGCACCTATAATTATGCAATCGGCTTCGCTAATTGCTTTTTTTAAAAGTTCAACTTTTTGTGAGATATTTTCTGTAAAGTTCGCAGTCTTTATCTTTGAAAACATTAAATATCACCTCGATTTTACTTCCTGTTTCAGTTTTATAGTTTTCAACGGTTTTTACGGCTATATCGCACGCTTTGTCATTCGGAAAGGAAAATTCGCCCGTTGAAATACAGCAAAACGCAATACTTTTAAGTTTGGATTTATCTGCTGCTTTAAGGCAAGATATATAGCAGCTTTCCAATAGTTTGCAGTCTTTTTCATTGAGTTTACCGCAAATAATAGGCCCTACTGTATGAATGATATATTTGCTCGGCAAATTGTAAGCAGGGGTAATTATTGCATTTCCTGTTTTTTCATCTTTTCCTTGCATTATTTCATTCATTTTTGTTCTTAATTCAACTCCCGCAAAGGTGTGAATTGCATTATCAATACAGTTATGATTCGGGCAGAAGCAACCGAGCATTTTGCTGTTTGCCGCATTTACTATTGCGTCGCATTTAAGTGTAGTTATATCACCCTGCCATAAATAAATTTCCTTTTTAATCGGCTTTAGCTTTTTATAATCCGTAATGCCTTTTTCTTCGATTTCGTTTTTCAAATATTCATCTTGTATTTTTAAAAATTCGCTGTCAATAGATTTAGGCATACGCACATTAAATAAGGCACGAAGTAATATTTTTTGCTCTGCGGCATTATTTGGAATTGCTATGTTATAATTATTTTCGTTTAATAATTCTTTAATTAAAAATAATCTTCTTTCGCTTTGCGTCATTTTTATTCCTCGTTTAATTTTGATATGTAGCTGAATTCGCAGTCGCTTATTTTATCATCAGGTAAATTGCATAAATGCCTTTGCCTGAAAACAAGCTTTTTTACGAAATCTGTTGCCGGGTTTTGCAAAATTTCACTCGGCTTATCATATTGCTCAATATTTCCGCTGTTCATTACAAGTACCTTTGTGCCGAGCTTCAGTGCTTCTGAAATATCGTGGGTTACAAAAAGTATTGTTATTTTTGTTTCGTTATGTATTCTTTTTATCTCATCTTGAAGTTGACTTCTTGTGATTTCATCAACCGCACCGAAAGGTTCATCCATTAAAAGAAGCTGCGGTGAAGCGCAAAGCGCTCTTGCAATTCCAACTCTTTGTTGCTGGCCGCCTGAAAGTTCGCTTGGATACCTGCTTTTTATGTTTTCATCAAGTCCGACTGTTTTCATCCATTTTGATACAGCAGCTTTTGTTTTGGCCTTATTCTTTTTGTTAATAAGATTTGGCACATATGATGTATTTTTTTCAACAGTCAGGTGTGGAAATAATACGCTTCCCTGTATTGCATAGCCTATATTTCTGCGAAGCTGTGTTAAATTCTTATCGTTTATGTTTTCACCGTCAATATAGATATCGCCTGCACTTGCGTCAATAAGTTTGTTAATCATTTTAAGAACGGTGGTTTTGCCACAGCCGGAAGAACCAACTATTGTTACAAATTCACCTTTTTCAATTTCTAAATTAAAATCATTTATTATTACATTATCACCGTAAGCTTTTTTTATATGTTTAAATTCAACTGCGTTATTCATTTTTTACACCTCACTTAATAAGTCCTTTTTTAGCCAAAAATTCTTTTGCGACTTCTCTCGGTTCTTTGCCGAGTGATTCAACATCGTAATTCATTTTTGCCATATCGCTGTCGGTAATTGTATTATTCAGCTTCTTTAACTCGTCTTTTATTTCAGGGTGTTTTTCAATAACTTCATTTCTGACTATATTTGCACACATATATGAAGGATAAAAATTTTTATCATCCTTTAATACTTTTACATCTGATTGGGATAGTTGCCCATCGGTTGTAAAAATTACCATTACATCAATTTTTCCTTGCTCTATTGCTTGGTATTTTAATCCTATATCCATATCCATTGTCTTTTTAAAGTTAAATCCGTATGCCTTGCAAAGCGCGTCATATCCGTCTTCTCGCTCAAAAAAGTCATATTCGGCACCGAAAATAAGCCCGTTTGATATTGCTTTTAAATCGGAATATGTTTTTATGTTGTATTTATCTGCAATTTCTTTGCGTACTGCAATACCGTAAGTGTTGTTAAATCCGTACATTCCTATTAAGCTCATATCAAGTGAATTTTTGTATTCGCTTTCCAATTTACTAAACATATCTTCTGTGTAAAGTTCGTCTTTTTTCAGTACCATATTCCACGCTGTTCCTGTATATTCAGGGTAAATATCAAATTCGCCGTTTTCCATAGCCGGCTCAATGTTTGATGTTCCGCCGCCTACACCTTGGGTGATTTCTACATTTAAATCAGTATCCTGTTCAATGAGTATATCCATCATTTCGCCGAGTATGTATTGCTCCGTCATCGGTTTTGTTGCAATGTTTATTGTGTCTTTTTTGCCGCTTGGTATTATTGATACAATTGCAATTACTGCTCTAAGAAGTATTGATAACAAAACCAATAA
>CAVLCX010000116.1:0-457 GCA_963661525.1 bacterium | reverse complement strand
ATTATTTTATTGGTCTTTTTAGCTTTAATATTTCTTTTTGAAATTCTTTTTTCTATAAATCCTATGATGAAATCAAATACTAACGCAAGTACTGCTATAAGCAGGCTTCCTGCAATTGTCATAGCGGTATTATTAGTAGTTATGCCCCTGTATATTGCTACACCGAGTCCGCCTGCACCGATAAACGATGCAATACCGGCAAGTGCTATTGTCATTGTAACCATATTTCGTATGCCTGAAATAATTACGGGCATTGCAAGCGGCAATTTGATTTTGAAAAGTATTTGTGCATTTGTACTTCCCATTCCTCTTGCTGCTTCTGTTATATTTTTATCAACATTTGTTATTCCCGTGTGCGTATTTCTTACCATTGGCAACAGCGCATAAACCGTCAGTGCTATTACCGCAGTTGCGTTGCCTACTCCCGAAAAGGGAATTAAAAAACCGAGCATTGATA
>CAVLCX010000115.1:0-5946 GCA_963661525.1 bacterium | reverse complement strand
TTTTTCATAATCCCTCCGAGTGCAACAAGTTGCACCCACCGTCTCACCTGTCGGTTCGGTCGGTGCTTCTGCACTTTGTGCAGAGGTCTCCACCGGAGACCCGCACCCTTTACAAGGGAGGCAAAAAGGTTTATTTAATTTCGGGGTCCCTGAAAAGCGTGAGCTTTTTGGGGAGAGGAGAAAGGAACGGAGTGTTTATTATAAATTTTATAAAATTTATTCAAACACGAAATTTCTTTCGACGAGGCGCGCTTTAGCCACTTTTTATTCGTTACTGCATAATTGCTTTTTAAATATGTGTCTGAATGCAAGGCGAACTAACGGGCCTATAAAAAACACTTGCGCCAACAGTGCCATAGGGAAACATTTTGCCGCAAGAGAAATCCATTGCGAAAACCAATTTACAGTTATACCGCTGTGAATAAATGTGGCGATTAAGGTTATAACCGGCACAATTTGGCAAACTGTAAGGCATTGTATTGCCAAAGTTATAAAAATCGGCTGTGCATTATCGTGACCGATAATTTTAAAAGCTAATTTTTTTGATGTTTTTGTGATTATAAAGAAAATCAATAAAAACACAATGGCATATTCAGGCCACATTTCTTTAATAGCTAAATAAAACACTTGATAGCTTAAATTTCCGAATTTTAATGCGATGGTATACACGGTCATACAATAAACCATACTAAACACCATCATAGCGGTAAAAATGATACTTTGAAATTTTGTTTTTGGCATAGTAATCTCCTTTTTTGAAATGAAAAAACGACATCAATACCGTATAATAGCCACCAGACAACAGCTATATTGATATTTAATGTCGTTATTTATTTCAATATTTATTTTTGTGCGGATATGTTATCACAGAATTAAAAATAATTCAAGTAAAAATTTATTCGTTTTTTCTTATTTAAATATTTTTATTATGATATTATGCATTTTGGTGATTTTATGAAATATACAGGAATGCCGCAATGCTTGGTGCGATTGTTTTGAATATGCCTAAACGCCCGAATGTTGATGATTTAACAAAATATTATGCCGATTCAATGATGATTCCTTTGATGTCTTGGTTTTGCCGTATGAGTGCAAAAAACAAATTCAGCGAAAAAGATATTGAATCAATGAAAAAAGCACAAAAATTAAAGGCTTCCGAGCGCAACCCGTATTCTTGGAATATGGATTATTACGAATATGATGACGCAAGCAGGCGGCTCAAGGACTTTCAGCCCTTGAGCCTTAATTTTAAATTTGATATATTCTTATTCAGATACTTTAACAACCGATTGCTCTGTTTTAACAGCGGGTTCTTTTGTATCAACTGAAAATAAAAATGAAGTTGAAATACTAAAAAGTAAAGGAATAACTATGGCTGCAGTTATTATAATTGAAATAATTTTTCCTATTTTTTGCTTCTTCTGTTTTTTAATTGCTAATTGCCAGCATGGAATATATTTGCTTTCTTTACAGTGCTTACGGTTGCCTGTATAATCGGGCCGGAAAGTAAAACGGTTACTACCGTGCAAATTCCGAATTTACCGCCGAGCAATACACCTGAAACTACCATTAAAATATCAAGTACCATTCGTACTATTTTTATTTTCCAATTATTTTTTTCGGCAAGTGAAAAGGTGACTGCTTCATATGAACCTCTGCCGAAATCTGCTGCGGAGTAAAGTCCTGTTCCGAATGAAAATATTACAATGCCGAGCAGCATTATAATAAAATTTACTGCTTTAATATCCGTGTAATGCTGAATTTTTGTAAACACATCCACAAAAAAGCTGTAAATTATTTGGTAAAGAATTGTGCCTATATTGATTTGTTTTCGGTCATAGAAAAAAGCAAAAATTATCATTGCGACAGCCACAACGAGCGAAGAAGTGCCGATTGACATACCTGTTACATTTGTAATTCCCTGCCAAAGTATTGCAAGCGTTGCCCCGCCGAATCCCGCACCTATTGCAAGTGTGATTCCGTAAGCGGATATGATTGAGCCGATAATAACTATAAGTGTTTTAATTAAATATTTTTTAAATTTCATTTTTTCACCGCCAAAAAAATAAGACCATAAACCCCGCTGTTGTGTTCAGAAACAGCAAAATTTATAGCCTCAGTCAGCCTAGACAGCTTTTTTCTTGATTATACATCTGCATTTTTATAAAGTCAACGGTTATAAATTGAGAATATTGATTGAATATCGGCGATGTTCACGATATAAATATAAAGATGAATAATTGTGTTAATGTGAGGTATGATTTATGTATAACAATATCAGCGATTGGGACAGAATGGTAGCCGGTAAGCTTTATAATTCTGCTAGCAAGGATATTTTTAAGCAGCACGCACTCGGACTTACAAGATGCGATCGGTTTAACAAAATCGCCGTTTGGAGGTTTAAAACAAAACAGCGTGCACTTGAGAGGCTTATTCCATCTGCAAAAGGCAAGGAATTGTTTGCATTTGCTCCGTTTTATTGCGAATACGGTGTGAACATAAATGTTGGCAAGGGCTGCTTTGTAAATTATAACTGCACATTACTTGATGTTGCACCGATTACTTTGGGCAATAATGTTTGGCTCGGTGCAAATGTTACTCTTGCAACGCCCAATCATCCTTTTATTGCCGAGGAGCGTTTGCCTGCCGATTATCCCGACGGTAATCACGACCTTGAATACGCTTCGCCGATAGTAATTAAGGATAATTGCTGGATATGCTCAAGCGCCACGATTTGCGGCGGTGTAACCATAGGCGAAAACAGCATTGTTGCCGCCGGTGCGGTGGTGAACAGAGATGTTCCGCCAAACAGCATTGTTGCAGGCGTTCCTGCAAAGGTTGTTCGCCAAATTGATGAAGATGACAGAATAAATGTGTGGGAAACATATGAGAAAAACGAAGTTCCGCTTTCGGTAAGGAAAAGAAAATAAAAGCAAAGGCACAAGGATTTTCAGTCCTTGTGCCTTTATTTTTATTTCTTTTTTGCCTTCATTATGCCTCTTAATGTTTCAATTGCGTGGATTGAGCCTACAAGCGGGTGATAAAGCATAATTCTCGGCCCGGAGTATCGCATTACCTCTTTTATTTTTGCACGCATATCAGGCTTATAGCAATGGCACGGGCATTGCGAACAAAAGTTTTTATCGTTACCCCAGCGGCAATGGTCAAGCCTGAAAAGTGCATAATCAGTAAGTTCTTGGCATTCCTTGCAAAGAGTACCTCTTTTTGATTTATGTACACCGTGGCAGTAGATTTTTACCATTTCGGGCAGCATTTCTTTTTCTCTTGTTATTCTGTCTTTTTTCATGATAATCTACCTCGATAAACAGTATATGCCTCATCGGCAATTTTAGTTGTGGATTTTCTGTGGGAAACAAGCACAATACTTTTGCCTTGCTTCGCATCTTCAATTGATTTTAAAATATTGCCTTCGTTGAGTGAGTCGAGATTGCTTGTAGGTTCATCAAGCATAATCATAGGGGAGTTGCAAAGGAACGCTCTTGCAAGACCTATTCTTTGCTTTTCACCGTCTGAAAGTAAATCGCCGAGTTCGCCTACACTTGTTTCATATCCTTTTGGCAAAGTCATTATAAAATCGTGGATTGACGCTTTTTTTGCGGCAATTTCAACTTCTTCTCTTGTAGCATTGTAGTTTGCTATTTTAATGTTATTTTCAATTGTATCGTTAAACAATTGAGTTTCTTGGCTTACAAGACTTTGATTGTTACGAAGTGATGATGTTTTAATATTTTTAACGTTTTCACCCGACATATCAATTTCGCCGCTGTTTACATCCCAAAATCGCATCATAAGTTTAAGCGCCGTCGATTTGCCCGAACCGCTTGGACCGTTGATTGCAATAATTTTGTTTTTTGGAATTGTCATATTAAAATCGTCAAGTATTTGCTCCTCATCATATGCAAAGCCTACATTTTTGCACTGCATACCGTTAAATTCAACTTCGCACCCATTTGTATTTTCTTCAACAACAGGGCTTTCATCAAGAATTGACAGCACTCTTTCACCGCTTGCAAGGGTATGTGTAAGATTGCCTGCAAGATTTGAAAGTGCGGCAACCGGGCCGAATGAACTCATCATTGAAACGGTTGAAACAATAAGTCCGTCAAACCCGATTGTACCCTTTTGGTAAAGGCAAATTGCAACCAAAAGCATTGTGATTGAAAAGAAAATAATCGAAATATCCGTAATTGAAATATTATGCCCCTCAATTTTCTTTAATTTCTTTTGAAGTGAATTGAGTTCATCGGTTTTTTCGTTCATTTCATTAAGACGGGTATCGGTTGAATTGTATCTGATTGATTCCAAAAGCCCTCTCATACTGTCAAGCACATAGCCGGAAAGTGCACCTGAATTTTCACGGTAAGTCATACCTATATTTTTGTTAAATTTGGATGATACAAGCGGAATAACAATACCGACTGTAATGTAAGCCGCAAGTGCAACAAGCATAAGCCAAATACTGTATCTGCCGATAAAAATAAGCATAACAAGACTTGTTAAAAACGCAATGCAGATAGGGGAAATTGTGTGAGCGTAGAAAACTTCTAAAAGTTCAATATCACTTGTTATGAGTGATATTAGATTACCTTTGTCTTTACCTTCAAGTTTAGCCGGAGTTAACCTGCGAAGCGATTTGAATACTTTATCACGAATAATAGCAAGTAATTTGAATGCAATATAGTGGTTGCACGCTTGCTCGCCGTAGTGTAAAAAACCACGCAAAACCGCAAAAACAATAATGCAGATACATCCCGTTTTTATTGCAAGCCCGCCGTTTATACCTGCGGCGGTAAGAAGCGTCATACTGCCGGCAACGGTAATTTGAATGGCGCAAAGAAAACCTGTAACACCAAGTAAAACAGCAAGTACCATAAATAATGCAAGGGGCTTTACAAGTTTTATAAGGCGCATCATAATTTTAAAACCTGATTGTTTTCTTTTCATTATTCTTCCTCCTTTGCATATTTTTCAAGTTCGGCTTGGGTGGAATACATCAGCTTGTATTTTCCGCCGTCAGCCATTAACTCGCTGTGAGTTCCTTCTTCTTTGATTTCGCCTTTATCAAGCAGAAGAATTTTGTCACTGCCTACCACATTTTCAAGCCTGTGGGAGATAAGAATAACGGTTTTGATTTTAGCCATATTATGTATTACATTCATAATATCATTTTCACTTTCGGCGTCTATGTTTGAAGTTACTTCGTCAAAAACATATATCGGTGTGTTGTGAAGCAAGGCTCTTGCAATTGCAAGCCTTTGCCTCTGTCCGCCCGAGAAATTACTGCCCTGCTGATTGAGCTTTGTATCCAAGCCGTCCTGCTCACTTAAAAATGACCAAAGGTTTACCATTTTCAATGCTTCAATCATCTTTTCATCACTTGCACTTTTGTCGGCTATGAGCATATTTTCCCTAACCGTTCCTGCAAAAATGTAGGAGTTAAAGTTTACGGCAGTGATGTTGTTCATAAGTGTTTTTTCATCAATATCTTTTATTTCAATACCGCCGATTGTTATGCTGCCGCTGTATCCCTTTGTTGTGCCGCAAAGCAGAGAGGCAAGCGTACTTTTGCCGCAGCCTGATTTGCCGACTATGGATGTAAGCTTGTTTTTTTCAATAGCGGTATTGATTTTATTAAGTACAGTCTTTTCACCGTCGTAGGAAAATGAAAGGCTCTTGATTACAATATTATTGTTAAAATCAACATCTGTTTTTGTGCCTTGCTCATCTTCCGGTGTATCAAGCAACTTAAAAAGTTTGTCGCTTGCCGCCATACCGTTCATAGCCACATGGAAAAACGAACCGAGAAGCCTGAGCGGTAAAAAGAAATCAGCCGCAAGCATAATGATTAAAAACGCCTGCGGTAAAGTGATTGTGCCGTTTTTAACCTGAATGATTGCAATTACTACACCTACCGCGCTTCCTGCA
>CAVLCX010000114.1:0-6037 GCA_963661525.1 bacterium | reverse complement strand
CCTTTAAACAGTTCGCCTGTTTCATATTTTGCAGTTAAGCCGGTAGCATTAAAATTGCGGTCAAGTACATTTTTGTTTTTATCTATTACATAAAAATTTCCGTCACGGTCATATAAAGTTGGCCTTAACTCTTTGTTGTAAAGAGCGTAAGGTGCTTTCTTTTTATCAAGTATGCTTCTTTTATGTATACCTTTGCACTCCGGGTAAAAATCAGCAAGCAGTAATACATCCCCGTTAGGCGCAATTGCCATGCAAGGGTCAATATAAAATGCTGAACCGTAGCATTCGTCACTTAACATTGTTTTTCTTGCCGGCGGGGCAGCAATGATTTCAATATCACTCCAGGTTTCGCCGCCGTCTTCACTTCGCCTTATTGCAATTTCTATATATCCCCAGTCAGCACTGCAGCTTTGTGCGTCAATTGCGGCAATAAGCGTTTTGCCGCTTCTTATTAAGCTCGGAATTCTAAATGCGTTTGAGCCGTTCGATTTGTTGCTGAGTGCGGTTAATTTTTTATCTAAAAAGTCGGGGTTATTACCGCAGAATATTACTTTTTCGCCACTCATATATATGACCTCTCAATGAATTTATAAAACTATAATATCATATGCAAAAAGTTTTTAAAAGAGTATTTTATAAAACACTTGAAAATCTTTCCTCAAACAGTTACAATAGAAGAGAAATATTAAAGAAAAGGAGGAATTGTAATATGCTTTGGGAACTTAAAAAGATTTGGTATAGAATTTACCAAAAGGCTTTTAAGGTTGCAATGTGTTTTATGGACTGGTCCGAGCCACAGCTTCTTGAAGGTGCAGGCAGTGTTCTCAAACTGCCGGAGTTCATAAAGAGCAAAGGTATTAACAAGGTTTTAGTCGTGACCGATAAAGGGCTTATGAGCTTAAATCTTCTTGATCCTTTATTCAAGAAACTCGAAGAAGTTGGGGTTGAATATGTTGTTTATGATGGTGTTCAGCCTAACCCTACTATCCCTAATATCGAAGATTGCAAGGATATGTATAATCAAAACAACTGTCAGGGCATTATAGCATTTGGCGGCGGTTCTTCAATGGACTGCGCTAAAGCAGCAGGCGCAAGGGTTGTAAAGCCTAAGCAGTCTGTTCGTGCTATGAGAGGTCAGCTTAAAGTTCATAAGGCACTTCCACCATTCTTCGCTGTTCCTACAACAGCAGGTACAGGTTCGGAAACAACTGTTGCCGCAGTAGTAACTGACCCTGAAACTCACGAGAAGAATGCTATTAACGATACTTGTCTTAGACCGAAGTACGCTGTACTTGACCCTGAGCTTACAGTAGGCTTGCCGCCTCATATTACTTCTACAACCGGTATGGATGCTCTTACTCACGCAGTTGAAGCTTATATCGGAAAGAGTAATACCAAGGATACTATCAGGGAAGCTGAACAAGCTACAAAGCTTATCTTTGATAATATCGAAGAAGCATACAATAACGGTAAGGACCTTGAAGCAAGAGGTAATATGCTCAAAGGCTCATATCTTGCAGGTCGTGCTTTCACTCACGCATATGTAGGTTATGTTCACGCTATTGCTCATAATCTCGGCGGTTTGTACGGTACACCTCACGGTTTGGCTAATGCAGTTATTTTGCCTTATGTTTTGGATTACTATGCTGACGCTGCTTATCCGCAGCTTGCAAAGCTTGCAGATATTGTCGGTATCGGTAAAGGTCTTGACACAGCAGGTAAGGGTAAGGCATTTATTGAAGCTATCAGAACTCTTAACAGAAATATGAATATTCCTGAAAAGTTCGATTTCATCAAGGAAGAAGATTTACCTATTCTTATTGAGCGCGCTCTTAAAGAGGGTAACCCGCTTTATCCTGTACCAAAGATTATGGATAAAAAGGATTGCGAGGCAGTTATTCGCTCCTTTATGGCATAATTATATAAACATAAACGGCAGTCAATCGGGAAACCGCTTGGCTGTCTTTTTTTATTTTGTATTGTTTTTGCTTGAATATATTGTGAAAATGTGATATATTTTATCTGTATAGTTTTGTTAAAACTGTCTATTATTTAAAAATTATTTGTTTTTACAGGTGTGAATATGAAAAAAATAACTTCTTTAATAATAGTTTTTTCAATGCTTGTGGCTGTGCTTGCCTGCTTTGATGTCAGCACTGCTTTTGCTGCTACAAGCGGTAATTGCGGCGCAAATTTGGGCGGTACTAATGCAAAATGGAGTTTGGATACTTCAACCGGTGTGCTTACTATTTCAGGCACAGGCGCAACTAAAGATTTCGGTAATTTTGGCTCAAATCAAGCCGATTGGAAAGATTCAAGGGGTAAGATTAAAAGCATTGTTGTAGAGGAAGGCATTACTTATTTGGGACGACTTATGTTTTACCAATGTGAAGTTGCTGAAAGTGTAAGCTTACCGTCAACTTTGACTGCTATCGGTGATACAAAATATCTTGAATACGGAACATTTGTTGACTGCAAGGCATTGACAAATGTAACTTTACCTTCAAAACTTCAAACTATCGGTCACGCAGCTTTCAAAGGATGTACTTCGCTTAAATCTATCAAAATACCGGATAGTGTTACTACTATCGGTACTTCGGCATTTGAGGATTGCACAGCTCTTACAACCGTAACTTTCGGTACGGGTATGACGGAAACGGGTAATATGGCATTTAGGAATTCAGGCGTTAGCAAAGTTGACTTTTCTTCTACCATTACTGAAATTTCATCGTGGAGCTTTTATGGCTGTAAGTTTGTAAATCTTGAAATTCCCGAAACCGTCAGCAAAATAAATATTCGCTCATTTGCAAACTGTACCGCTTTGCAAAGTGTTACGATTTATAACGCTAATTGCGTGTTTGACGGTATCGGCCAAACAGATACAAGCGGCGGTAAAGACCCATTTAACGGTTCACAGCAGAGCCTTGTAGTTAAGGGACATTCAGGCTCTACTGCCCAAACTTATGCCACTGCAAAGGGATATACTTTCCAAAGTATTGATGAGTGCGACCATTCATCAACACACGAGGTTATTACGCTTGAACCTACCTGCACAACTGCCGGCACTACCACCCAAGTGTGTGATAATTGCGGCTTTGTAGTGTCTGAAACACAGCTTCCGGCAAAGGGACACAGTTATGAAACGGTAGATACAGAAAATAACAACGGGCATACTTATGATTACCAAAAATGCTCTGTTTGTGATGATGAAAAAACAGTTATTACACATAATGCCTTTGTTGAAGGGTATTATGATTATAAAACTACTGCTACCTGCACAAGAGCCGGAATAGAAACAAAAACCTGCACGGTTGAAGGTTGCGGTAAGGTTGAAGTTAAGGCAGTTTCAAGCACGGGGCATACTATTGAAAAATCAACTGTAACAAAGCAGCCTACCTGCACACAGGCAGGTGAAGAAACGGGTACTTGCTCGGTATGCGGTGCTGAAGTTACACAGGCTATTCCTGCTTTAGGGCATACTTTTTCAGAGGATAAAGAAACGCTTGATAATACAACAACAGACGGCCATACCTATATTGTGGAAACATGCACAGTATGCGGTGAAAAGCAGTCAACACCAACCCATGTTGAATGGGTTGAGGGGCAGTATACATCATCTGTGTTAACCCAACCTACCTGCACCATTAACGGTGTTCAAATTGATACTTGCCAAATTTGCGGGCAGAGAAGGACTGTTTCAATTCCTGCAAACGGTGAGCATGTATGGCAGCAAACAAGCCGAACCGAACCTAAATGTACCTCTACCGGTATGATTTATTATAAATGCCAAAATTGTAATGCCACAAAGAGTGAAACCATACCTGCGCTCGGGCATAATAATGTTGTGCAAAGCGAGGTTAAACCTACTTGCACAGCCGCAGGGTATATTGTTTACAGATGTTCAACTTGCGGTGTTACAACAAGAGTTGAAAACTCTGCAACAGGGCATACTCCGGCTGATGACAGCTATGTAATTACAGTTGAACCTACTTGTACCGAGGGCGGTGCGGCTACCGCAACTTGTGCCACCTGTGGTGAAACATATGATATTGTGCTTGATGCACTCGGCCACGATTATGTAACTTCGGATACCGCTATTGACGGGCATACCGACCATGTTGACAGGAAAGTTATATGCTCCCGCTGCCAAGATTTGAAATCGGAAAATGAAAAATATCACCTTGAATGGGTAGACGGTAATTATACTACCGATGCAATTGTTGCCGGCAACTGCACCACACCTGCAATTTATAAAGATACTTGCACATATTGCGGTGAAACAAGAAATCGTACAGTTGAAGCTACGGGTGCGCATAATTATTCGTATTCGGGATATGACGCAGATACCGCAAAACTTACATACACCTGCTCAATTTGTAATGATGTTAAATCATACAATCCTACTATTGTTTTAGCGGCATGGAATGTAAACAATGTTAATAAAAAGGCGGCAGATGTTACAAACGGTTATTTATTTGAACTTTCGGGTGAAGGAATAATCAACGCAAAGGATTACGCGCTTATTAAACAAGCTGTTGCTGCAAAATCATCAAAAAATTAAATAATAGTAATTTTACCGGCAGTGCAAAGTGCTTTGCCGGTAATTTTTTGCCTTTTGGTATATTTGTAACTATTTTTTAATAATATATTTTAATAATAATATTTACTTTATGTTAATTTTATATTATTATATATTAAGAAGAAAAATGACTCTTTTATTCGGAGGTAGAAAAATGAGTATTGCTTATAAAAGAATTTTACTTAAATTAAGCGGTGAAGTACTTGCCGGTGCAAAGGGTACGGGTATTGATAACGATACTGTTGTTACTATTTGCAAATCAGTCAAAAAAATTGCCGATATGGGTGTTGAAGTCGGCATAGTAGTCGGCGGCGGCAACTTCTGGCGCGGCAGAACAAGTGAGCATATGGACAGAACAAGAGCTGACCATATCGGTATGCTTGCAACTGCTATGAACTCACTTGCACTTTGTGACGCTCTTGAGCAGCTTGGTGCTGATGTAAGGGTGCAAACTGCTATTGAAATGCGCCAAATTGCGGAACCTTATATCAGAAATAAAGCTATTCGCCATTTTGAAAAAGGCAGAATTATTATTTTCGGCTGCGGTACAGGCTCACCGTTCTTTTCAACTGACACTGCCGCTGCGCTTCGTGCAGTTGAAATCAATGCAGATGTTCTTCTTAAAGCAACTAATGTTGACGGTGTGTATGATAAAGACCCTAATAAGTATGATGATGCGGTTAAGTTTGATAATGTAACTTTCAAAGAAGTTCTTGCAAGGGATATTAAAGTTATGGATTCAACAGCATTTTCACTTTGCAAGGATAATGATTTATCAATCCTTGTATTTGACCTTACAGACCCGGAAAATATTGTAAAAGCTGTGTCAGGTGAAACAATCGGCACACTTGTTGAAAACTAATAAATAATCATTTTTTATAGAGAGGTATTGAAATGGAAAGCGTATTTGCAAAAACAAAAGAAAAAATGGATAAGTGTTTAACATCACTTGAAAGGGATTTTGCAGCAATCAGAGCCGGCAGAGCTAACCCGGCTGTACTTGATAAAGTTATGGTTGATTATTACGGTGTACCTACTCCGATTAACCAAATGGCTGCTGTAAGCGTACCGGAAGCAAGGCTTCTTGTTGTTCAGCCGTGGGATGCATCAACACTTAAAGAAATCGAAAAAGCTATTAACACAGCAGACATCGGTATCAATCCGCAAAATGACGGTAAGGTTATCAGACTTTCATTCCCGCAGCTTACAGAGGAACACAGAAAGAATCTTCAAAAAGAGATTTCTAAAAGGGGCGAGGAAGCTAAAGTAGCTATCCGTAATGTTCGCCGTGATGCTATGGATGATATTAAAAAGCTTAAAAAAGATAACGAAATCACCGAGGATGAACAGAAAGACGGAGAAAAGAAACTTCAGGATATTACCGATGATTTTGTAAAACAGGCTGACTCTATTACAAAGAAGAAGGAAGAAGAAATCCTTTCAATATAGCTTTAGCAT
>CAVLCX010000113.1:0-6103 GCA_963661525.1 bacterium | reverse complement strand
ATTTAGCACCAAGCTTGTCTGCATATTTCATCTGCGCTCTTACGCTTCTTTGGTTAAGGTCTAACAGAGCAGAAAAACCTTCTTCTCTCATATCTTTAGCTATTTCAACCGCTTTAAGCGTAGCTTTTTCGCCGAGTGCAACAATAAATAAATCCGGTTTTTCGGCTTGCGGGAATTCACAGCCCTGCGCTTCCATAAGAAGCATAAGCCTTTCAAGCCCCATTCCGAAGCCGAGTGATGCTGTGTGCTGGCCGCCGAGTTCTTCAACAAGGCCGTCGTATCTTCCGCCGCCGCAAACAGTACCTTGCGCGCCTATTGAGTTTGAAACAAATTCAAATACAGTTTTTGTGTAATAATCAAGTCCTCTTACAATTTGCGGATTGATTTTATATTCAATGTTTTGTGCGTCAAGATATTTCTGCACTTTTTCAAAATGCTCTTTGCATTCATCACAAAGGTAATCAATAACTACCGGTGCGCCCTGTGCAATTTCGTGGCAAATAGGGCTTTTGCAGTCAAGAATACGCATAGGGTTTCTGTCAAGCCTGCCCTTGCAGGTGTCGCAAAGTTCATCCTTGCGTGAAGCAAAGTATTCTTTAAGTGCTTTGTGATATTCCGCACGGCATTTTGGGCAGCCGATTGAATTTATTTCAAGGCTTAAATCTTTAACGCCGAGTGTATCGAAAAGTGATTTTGCAAGCGCGATTATTTCTGCGTCGGCAAGAGGGGAGGCAGTACCGAAACATTCAACACCGAATTGGTGGAATTCCCTTAACCTGCCGGCCTGCGGTTTTTCGTATCTGTAACAAGATGTAAGATAGCATACCTTTTGCGGAAGTGCTTCATTGCAAAGTCCGTTTTCAAGGAAAGAACGAACGGCACCGGCAGTGCCTTCCGGCCTTAAAGTGATTGACCTACCGCCCTTGTCATCAAATGTATACATCTCTTTTTGAACTACATCGGTAGTGTCACCTACACCTCGCTGAAAAAGTTCCGTATGTTCAAAAACAGGTGTTCTTATCTCTTTATATCCGAATTTTGAAGCTACATCCAAAGCAGTTGCTTCAATATATTGATTTTTGTGTACATCTTTAGGCAAAACATCTTTTGTGCCTTTAATAGCTTTAGTTATAAGTGCCATATTGTTCTCCTGTTACTGTATCATAAAAATTGGGTGAGCGGTAAAACTCACCCATTATTGTTTTATCTTGATTGATTGTATCTTGGGTTTACAATCTCTCTCCATTCAAAGTCGCCTCTTTCAACACCGCGTATTAACGCTTCTGCTGTGGCAATGTTAGTTGCAAAAGGAATGTTGTGAACATCGCACAGGCGCAAAAGGTCGTGGTCACTCGGCTCGTGCGGTTTTGGTGAAAGCGGGTCTCTAAAGAAAATTAAAAGGTCGATTTCATTACAAGCAATTCGGCTTGCTATTTGCTGCCCGCCACCCTGGCTTCCGGCAAGAAAACAGTTTATTTTAAGGCCTGTTGCCTCAGAAACAAGCTTACCTGTTGTGCCTGTTGCACAAACATCGTGCCTGCTGATAATTCCACAATACGCAATGCAAAACTGAACTAACAGTTCCTTTTTAGCATCGTGTGCAATTAAAGCTATATTCATAGTTTTCCTCCAAAATTAGTTTCGTTCGTTGAAAATGTTTACTGTCTGAAAATGTTATATCTATACCAAATCAATTTATTTTATCACAAAATCAGCTTTTATTCAACAATAATTTATATATAAGTCTTAAAAAATTAAGGTAAAAGCGTTCCGACTTTTTGGTTTGTCTTTGCGTCTGTGTTGTTTTGATACCAATAATTGATAATGTCTTTAGTCATTTCTGCTGTTTCCGAACCTGAACCTGCAAGTTCAACTACCGATGAAACTGCAATTTCAGGGTTTTCATATGGCGCAAATGTGATAAGAAAACCGTTATTCCTCTTAACACCGTTTACTTTAACTTCCGATGTACCTGTTTTGCAGGCAACCTTTGTTTTCATATCGGAAAATACTAAATACGGGCCGCCGTTTGTAGCAACAAGGCGCATTCCCTGATGTACGGTGCTAACTGTACTTTGGCTCAATCCTACTGTTTCGGCAACTGATTTTGTTTTTTCATTAACCGAACCTGTGGCTGAAGAAATAATTGATTTTACAAAATGAAGTTCATATCTTGTTCCGCCGTTTGCAATTGTTGAACAATAGTTTACAAGCTGAAGCGGAGTGAAAAGGTTATCACTTTGGCCGATGGCAGTTTGAAGTGTATCACCGGCATTCCATATGCCGCCGTTATTTTCTCTGTTTTCAGGGGAGGCGAGTATACCTGCCGATTCGGCAATTTCAACACCTGTTTTTTCACCTAAACCAAATGCGCTTGCGTACTCGTCAATTTTAGAAATGCCGACTCTCATAGCACAGTTGTAGAAGAAAATGTTACACGAATCACGAAGTGCGGTTTTTACATTTTCACTGCCGTGTGCATTACCGCGCAGGCATTTAAACTTTTGCCCTCTGTATTCCATTCTACCGCCGCAGTTAAAAATTGTATCAGAGCTTATTGAGCCTTCTTCAAGCGAAGCACTTGCTACAACAGGTTTAAAGGTTGAACCCGGTGCATAAGTACCCATAGCAAATCTTGACCAAAGCGGATTGCGTGGATTTGAAATAAGTTCGTCATATTTATCGTAATAATCGTTTAAATCATAAGTAGGGTATGATGCAGCGGCAAGTATGTCACCGTTGTTAACATCTTCCACAACTACTGCGCCTGCCGATGAAGCTATGCTTACTTGGTTGCAAACCGAAGCAAGCCTTTTTTGTGCCAGCACCTGCAAGTCACGGTCAATAGTCAATACTACCGTATTGCCCTGAATAGGCTTTTTAGTTATCTCCTGTGTAACGGTTCCGTCTTTTGAAATTGTAATTGTAAGCTCACCCGGTGTACCGCGGAGTTCACTTTCGCAAGCCTGCTCAATGCCCGATTCACCTATTTGGTCGGTAATTTTGTAACCGTCGTCTTTTTTCTCGTTATATTCTTCGGCATTTATTTTTCGCACTGTACCTAAAATATGCGGTGCTATTGTTGAATCAACATATTCCCTGTATGCCACAATTCTTACATCTGCACCGAGGTATGTTTCTTTATCTTCCTTAATTATAGCAACTGTTTCATCGCTTACATCATCAGCTATGGTTACAGGATTTTCATATGAAAAAAGAAGCCTTGTAAGCTCATATCTGATATTGCCGATTTTAAGTGCAGTTTCGGCGTCATAACCTTCAATTTCATATTTTTCAATCATTGCGTCATAGCAGTTTTGCGCTGTTGCATATGGCTGAAGATTTAACATATCCGCACTTTTCATAGTGGCAATATCTTCTTTTTTGCCTTTGAATTTTACTTTTCCGTCTTTTGTTATTTTTAACGGAAGATTTTGGGTGTATTCTTCCTTGTTTTTTTCAAAAAGCTTTATGAGATTATAAATAATTTCATTTCTTTTTTTATTATCTTTTTGAGATGGGAAAAATACCGCATTTAAAATTATTGAATTTCCCTGCTTGTTTGTTACAAGGGCGTTACCGTTTCTGTCAACAATTTCGCCCCTTGCAGCTTCAAGCTCAACTACATATTTACTTTCCGTGTTATTTTGCGCGGCATAATATTCGTTGTTTTTAACCTGAATGTTAAATAAATCTGCCGCAAATGAAAAGATAACTAAGCAGACAACTATCAGTGCAAAAACACTTCTGCCACTTTTATATTTACTTTTCACTAAAAATCTCCTTATTTATCAACTGCCGCTTATTTGTGGTTTTTATCCTCAATAATAAGCTGCGGCGCTTGGTTCAGCTTTCTTTTTATCGGCCTTAAAATTAAGTAAATTACCGGGGTAAGCACAAGTGTGTAAATTACACACGGTAAATAGAAAGTTACAAGCGTCATTTCGCCGCCGCTTACTCCCTTTATGATAATGAAAAACAGCCAATAAATAAATGCGTAAAGCACCGTTGTTACTGTTATTGAAACCATATTTGTGATGAAAATGTTTCTTGCAATGTAAGTTACAAGTGCTGATGAGAAAAAGCACATAAGCATAATATATATGCAATTAAAGCCCATATGCACACCTGATGTTAAATCCCATAAAAGCCCGGCAAAAAGCCCTAATAATGCACCGTTTCTTTCATCTTCGCCCATAGCAAGAATAATACTTACCGGAAGAAGAAGAAAACATCTTGCACCGTAAATTTCAGGAAAAAGGCCGCTTACATTTTGCAGTAAATCACAAATAAGAATTATAAGGCAGTAGAAAATATATTTAATTGTCTGTTGCCTTTTACTCATTATTTACCCTCGCTTTCGGAATAATTTGTGAGGATAAGAACCGATGTTAATTTTTCTATATCTGTTCCCGGTTCAACAGAAGCGTAGCTTGAAATATCTTTTTCTTCATTGCTGATGTCTTTTACCGTTCCGATAATTATTCCTTTAGGCATTTTTTTGCTTATGCCCGCTGTTGCAATGATTGAACCGTATGAAATCTTGCTTGATGATGAAAGATTTTCAAATTTGCAAACACCTTTTTGTGCAAGCTCGGCATCGCCTGAAACAAAGCTTAATTCATTTGTTGAAATATCATAAGCCGATACTGAAAAATCAGGGTCAAGAATTGTGGTTACAACACTGTAAGTGGGATAAGCTTTTTTAATAACACCGATAAGATATTTTCCGTAAAGTACCGCCGCACCGTCCTTAACCCCGTTTAAAGTTCCTTTGCTTACGGTGAATGAGCAGTAAGGGTTTGCACTGTCCCTGCCGATAACCGAAGCTTCGGCAAATTCAAAATCCTTATGCTCTTCTTTAAGTCCGAGTGCGTCTTTATATAAATCGTTTTGTGCCTTAAGGTTATTGTAATCTGCAAGCTGGTCTTGTAACTCGCCGAGCTGCTTTTGCAATGAGTCGATTTTTGCATCATATTCTGCATTGCCTTTTGCGCTTTCGCTGATGCTGTCAATTCCGTTGCTGATTTTGCTTGCAACCCAGTGCGCCGGTGTGAATATTGTGCCTATAATACCGCTTTGCGCAGTTTCGCCATGCCCGTTTGCAGCACAAAGAGTCATGCCTACAAGCAGTAAAGCGATTATTACAATTATTAACTTGAAACGACTGCTTTTAAAAAGGTCTTTCATAATTATTATGCCCTTCTGAGTTTAATTGATGTTCCCAAAGCCACACAATCAAGCGGCCTTTCAGGAATATGCACCTGCATTTTGGTTTCTTTCGATATAAGTTCCGGCAAACCTCTGAGCTGGCTTGAACCGCCTGCAAGGTAAATGCCTCTGTCAATAATATCCGCTGCAAGTTCCGGAAGTGTAACCTCAAGTGTTTCCTTGATAGCTGCAATGATTTTTGAAACAGGTTCTGCCAAAACGTCTCTTATTTCTGCGGAAGTTATTTCAATGCTTTTCGGCAAACCGTCAGTAAGATTTCTGCCTTTAACATCCATTGCGCCCTCACCGTCATATGAACTTACAGAGCCGATTTTTATTTTTATATCTTCTGCTGTGTTTTTGCCTATAAGCAAATTGTGTGCTTTTTTCATATGGTTAACAATGGATTCGTCAAATGCGTCACCGCCGACTTTAATGCTTCTGCTTGCGGCAATTCCGCCAAGGCTTATAACCGCAACATCACATGTACCGCCGCCGATATCCACAATCATTGAACCCGTAGCTTCAAATACCGGAAGTCCTGCGCCGATTGCGGCAGCCATTGATTCTTCAATAAGTTCAACATCCTGCGCACCGGCAGAGCGTACAGCGTCTTCAACAGCTCTTCTTTCAACTTCCGTTACACCGCTCGGTACACTTACCACAACTCTTGTTCTGGTAACAATGTTTCGCCTGCTTGAGCGGAAAATAAAGCTTTTAAGCATATCGGATGTCATATCAAAATCGGCAATAACACCCTCCTGAAGCGGCCTTACTGCAATAATGGAGCCTGGAGTTCTGCCAATCATAGTTTTAGCCTCGTCGCCTGTTGCAAGAACTCTTTTGGTCTTTACGTCAACTGCAACAACGCTTGGCTCTCTTATAATAATTC
>CAVLCX010000112.1:3680-6109 GCA_963661525.1 bacterium | reverse complement strand
ATTCTCGGTATATTAAGCTATTCCGGCACAAAGGAAAAAATCATTGTATCAAAAGATTATTCGCCTCAAGTTCCGTTTTTTTAAAGGCATAGGCTCGGGTATTGCAAATAAGTATCAATGGGCGCGTTCACTCACATCTTGGTTTATTTTGCTTTAGGCAGGTGTAGGCAATATTACAACCCGGTATTTTTATTACGGTATTAAAGATGTACTTCACCTTACAACTCAGCAGCAGGGTGTGCTTAACGGAACTTTGATGACTGTTTTCGGCGCAACAGCTACTCCGGAAATGCTTTTAACTCCGTTTTTAATTCGCAAAATGGGCAAAAGGAATTATTATTTTTTATATATGGTGGCAAATCTTTTCTGCTTTATCGGAATGTACTTATTTATCGAAAAAATTTGGGTACTTTTCGCATTTGTTTGGATAAAAGGATTTTTCAATACATTCACATTTATTGCCGACGGTGCGTTAAATGCCGATGTACTTGACTATCAACAATATAAAACAGGCGAAAGATTTGCTTTCACACACGGTTGAAGAACTTTACGGTATCAGCGAACCTTCAATGGAAAAATACAACAAAGCAAACGCTATGAGCGAAAACACAAAAGAAGATGCTAAAATCAAAGCGCAAAAACTTAAAGAAGCACCAAAAGAACTTGATACATTTAATAAAAAAGCTTACGATTATATTCAGGCACGCAAGCTTATGAAACAGCTTGAATATTATTCACATTGGGATGAATTATTCAGCACAACCGCACAAATATAATTAAATAAAACGGGCAATTAAGGAAATTAAATCCGCATTGCCCGTTTTTATCTTGACTAAAAATCAAAAAGTGATAATATACTTATGTAGTTTAATTTAAGGATTGTAGTTAGTGATGAATAAAAAATTCAAAGAAAAACAAATGAGTGAAAATTTTATACTCGGCATAATGCTGGCACTTTGCGGCGGCTTTCTTGATGCTTATACATTTATCACACGCGGCGGTGTATTTGCAAACGCACAAACAGGCAATATTGTACTTATGGGCATAAATATTGCAAAGGGCGATTTTGAAAAAGTTTTGCACTATGTTGTACCTATCCTTGCATTTGCACTCGGTATCTTAATATCAGAAGTAATTAAGGCAACACTTAAAAAAAGCACGCATATGCATTGGCGGCAAATAATTGTTTTGGCAGAAATAATTATACTTATAATATGCGGTTTCATTCCAAGCGGCAAGGGCAACACTTTTGTAAATGTTATGGTATCGTTTGTATGCTCACTTCAAGTTGAAAGTTTCAGAGTTATAAACGGTAACACCGTTGCAACAACAATGTGCACCGGCAATTTAAGAAGCGGTACGGAACTCCTTTTTTTAGGAATAAGCAAGAAAGACAAAAGTATTGCAACAAGAAGTTTGACCTATTATGGCATAAACCTGTTTTTCGTTATAGGTGCAATTGTGGGTGCGGTAGCAACAAAATATCTTGATGTTAAAAGTATTTTTATCGCAAGCGCATTGCTTATAATTCCGTTTATAATGATGTTTAAACCAAGTGAAAATGTTGAGTATATATAATTTACGCTATATTAACAAAATAGCCCCGCTGTTTAGCTTTCATATTGAAAGATAAACAGCGGGGTTTCTTTAATTATTTTGTTTTGAAAGCAAAGTGTATCTATAAGGCGGTAAGGTTATAAAACCGTCAGCACATATTTCATCAAAAAGCGAATAGGAATTATCCCACTGTGTACCGACAAATATTTTTTTACTTTCATTTGAATTATTTATTGCAACCAAAATACCGTCAGCTTCGCAGTTGCGTGAATATGCAATAACTCCACCGTCACAATAAACCTTTTCAAAATCACCGTTTATAAAAGCTTTTGAACTGTGCCGGATTTGCCCAAGACGCTTATACCACTTCAAAAGTTCATCGTTTACATTATTCCAAGCCATACATCCGCGGTTAAACGGGTCTTTCATACCCTGCATACCGATTTCATCACCGTAATATATTGACGGTACACCCGGAAGTGTAAACTGAATAAGGGAAGCAATTTTCATCATAGAAACACCCCTTAAATAATCGAATTTCGAAAGGGTGTTATGCTCAAACTGCCAAGTTCTGTCATGTCCGTCAGGGTTCTCACCTGCAAGGCGGGTAATCGCTCGCTCGGTATCGTGAGTTCCGATATGATTCATCAGCACACTTAATACCTGCGGCGGATAGTTTTCAACTATTGACATAACGCTGTTAAAAAAGCTGTCACCGTTAGCAAAGCGAACAAAGTTTAACACCGCATCTGCAAACGGGTAATTCATTACGCTGTCAAGCTCTTCGCCGAGAAGATACTTTCTTCTCTGCCCGTAAGCAAATTTATTTGTGGCATCTTCCCACACTTCGCCGATAATAATAGCGTTAGGAT
>CAVLCX010000112.1:0-3670 GCA_963661525.1 bacterium | reverse complement strand
ACGGATTTCCTTAAATCATCAAGAAAAATATCAGGCAACTCATCTGCAACATCAAGCCTGTAACCTGCAATGCCGCATTTAAGCCATTTTTTCAGTATTCCGTTTTTACCGCAAATGTAATTTCTGTAACTTTCATCTTCTTCAATAACTTCCGGCAAAAGCTTAATACCCCACCAAGAGTGGTAATCATCAGGCCAATTTATAAATTTGTACCAGGAATAATACGGGCTTTGCTTGCTGTTATATGCCCCCACCTCATTATAATGATTATACATATTAAAATATCGGCTGTCGCACCCTGTATGGCTGAATACACCGTCAAGTATTATACTTATTCCATACTTTTCCTTTGCTTTTTTGCAAAGGCTTTTAAGGTCATTTTCATCACCCAAAAGGCTGTCAATCTTTTCATAATCGGCAGTATCATATCTGTGGTTTGAATGTGATTCAAAAATAGGGTTCAGATAAATACAGGTAACGCCCAAATCAGCAATATAAGGTAATTTTTCTTCAATTCCTTTAAGGTCACCGCCGAAATAATCATTATTCCAAATACCGTTCATCTGCTCCTCATTCCAATAAGGAGTATCGCCCCATTCGCGCAAAACGCGTGTGCTTGGCACATTTTTCTTTTCTTGACTTGATTTGAAAAATCTATCAGGAAAAATTTGATACATTATTCCGCCTTTCAAAAAGTCAGGTGTAACAAAATTTTCATCATACACAGTTTGCTGAAAATCAGGGAAAAACGCATTAAGCTCTCCCCCGCCCTCACCTGCATTTTTAATATAGCTTTTGCCCCAAGGAGTATCAAGCACAAAATGGTAAAAATAAAGTCCCGGTGTGGTGGCATAAAAATGAAGTTCCCAATATTCAAAATTCTCGCCGCACATTCCAGCCCAAAACATATTATAATAAGCTGTTTGCTCATTTTCCTTTGTTATGGCAAGGCACGCACCGCAGCATTTCATATCTCTTGGAACTATAATACGAAATTTGCATTTTTCATTTGTTGCAATTGCCGAAATTATTGACTTGTATGACTTATCTCGTGAATTATATATCTGCACTTCAAACCTCTGTACAAAACTAAAGAGGTTAATTTAATTAACCTCTTTAAATTATAATAAATTGATTACTTGGATTTTTTTGCAGGCTTTTTAGTCTGCTTTTTTGCTGTTTCCTTTTTAGGTTCAGCTTTCTTTTCCGCCTTTGGTTCAGCCTTCTTTGCAGCACTCTTTTTTGCAGGCTTCTTTGCTTCTGCTTGCATAGGTGCTGATTTTTTAGAATATTTAGGTGTTTCTTCCTTAAACTTAACAGGCTGTGTATGCCAAATATTATTTGCGTAGTCCATAATTGAACGGTCTGCACTGAATATGCCTGCGCCGCTGATATTCATAAGTGACATTCTTGCAAACTTTTCTTTATCCTGATATGCCTTGGCAGATAATTGCTGTGCCTTTTGGTAATCTGCAAAATCAGCAAGTGCCATATATTGGTCAACATTCATAAGTGATGAGCTGATTTCACCGAAGCTCTTACCGTTAACCCCTGCCTGAATAAACTCAACAGCAGATTTAAGCACATCATTATTATACATATATTCCATAGGATTATAACCCTTCTTTTGAAGTTCCATAACCTCAGGAGTTTTCAAACCGAAGATAAAGATATTATCATCGCCGACAGCATCGTGAATTTCAACATTCGCACCGTCAAGAGTACCGAGGGTAACAGCACCGTTTAACATAAGCTTCATATTACCGGTACCTGATGCTTCTGTGCCGGCAAGTGAAATCTGCTCTGAAATATCTGCCGCAGGCATAAGCTTTTCAGCAAGAGATACATTGTAATCTTCCATAAATACAACTTTAATTCTGCCTTTAATATCGGGGTCGTTATTAACAACCTTTGAAAGCGCATCAATAAGTTCAATAATCTTCTTTGCCATAAAATAGCCCGGAGCTGCTTTTGATGCAAAAATGTATGTTCTCGGCTGGAATTCCATATTAGGATTAGCCTTGAGCATTTGATATTCGGCAATAATGTTGAGAACATTAAGCTGCTGCCTCTTATATTCGTGAAGTCTTTTAACCTGAACATCAAATATAGATGTAGGGTCAAGCTCAATACCGTTTCTCTTTTTAACTATATCTGCAAATTCCTCTTTATTTGCAAGCTTGATACCTGCAAGTCTGTCAAGAACCTGCTTATCATCCTTAAACTCACGAAGTTTAAGGAGTTCGTCACTCTTTGTAATAAATCCGTCACCGATAAGTTCGGTAATAAATGAAGTAAGCTTCGGATTTGACTGGCAAATCCATCTTCTAAATGCAATACCGTTTGTTACATTTGTGAACTTTTCAGGGGTAATGGTATAAAAATCATTAAATACAGTATCTTTAAGAATTTCAGAATGAAGTGCTGATACACCGTTTACAGAATGTGAACCTGCTACGCAAAGATTAGCCATTCTTACAACACCGCCTGAAACGATAGCCATTCTTTCAACCTTATCTGCATCACCTGTTGCACCCCAAACATATGCACGGAAGCGATTATCAATTTCTTTAGTAATTGAATAAATACGAGGAAGAAGACGCTTGTAAAGGTCTTCACTCCAGCATTCAAGTGCTTCTTTCA
Organism: bacterium; assembly: GCA_963661525.1. GTDB lineage: Bacteria > Bacillota > Clostridia > Oscillospirales > Acutalibacteraceae > Eubacterium_R. The sequence continues at coordinate 1,027 of CAVLCX010000112.1, read as the reverse complement.
TAACTGTATGGTTGGTATAAGCCACAGTTCTTGTTACCAATGACCAAGCAGTATCCCAATCATATCCGCATTCATCAAGCATAATTCTCATAAGTTCAGGAATTGCCATTGTAGGATGCGTATCGTTAATATGAATTGCAACTTTATCAGGAAGATTATCAAGTGTACCGTATTTAGTAAGGTGGCGCTGAATAATATCCTGAATTGACGCTGAAACAAGGAAATACTGCTGGCGAAGGCGAAGTGACTTACCTTCAGGTGTGTTGTCGGCAGGATAAAGAACTTTTGAAATAGCTTCAGCCATAGCACTTTGCTCCATAGCCTTAACATATGAACCTGAATTGAAAAGGCCCATATCAAGTTCCGGCTTTCTTGATGCCCAAAGACGAAGCCTTGAAACACCCTTGCCTTTACCTGAAACATACATATCGTAAGGAACTGCTGTTACAGTGTTGCAATCCCTGTAATCAACATGGTGGAAATCACCGTCCCAGCTTTCATCAACCCAGCCTTCAAACTTAACTTCAACACTTCTTTCATCACGCGGAACAAGCCAAACATCACCGCCCGGAAGCCAGAAATCAGGAAGTTCAGTCTGCCAGCCGTCAACAAGTTTTTGCTTGAAAATACCTGCTTCATATCTGATTGAATAACCCATTGACTGAAAACCGATTGTAGCAAGACCGTCAAGATAGCAAGCCGCAAGTCTGCCAAGGCCGCCGTTACCAAGTCCTGCATCAGGCTCTTTTTCATAAAGCTTATCAAGGCTTACATCAAATGATTCAAGTGCTTTTTTAAATGTATCTGTTAAATCGAGATTGTAAAGATTATTTTTAAGTGAGCGGCCCATAAGGAATTCCATACAAAGATAGTAAACCTCTTTGCTGTCCTGACCTTTAGCTTCGTGCCTGAAATCGCTGTTCATCTGTGAAAGTCTGTCACGGATAATAAGTGCAACAGCTTTATAATACTGTTCATCTGTTGCTGTTTTTGTATCCACGCCAAAGAAATGACTAAGCTTATCGCT
>CAVLCX010000111.1:0-6112 GCA_963661525.1 bacterium | reverse complement strand
ATATATTATATATAATTAAAACATATTTATATAAAAAAAACAAGACAAACTTTTACAGTTTGTCTTCCATTGCAATAACTTAATCAATAAGTTCTTTCATATCATAAAGACCTGCGCCCTTACCGTTCATATAAACCGCTGCATTAACAGCGCCGACAGCAAATATTTCCTTACTTCTTGCTGAATGTGAGAGGGTAATTATCTCATCTCTGCCGGCAAATATAATTTCGTGTTCGCCGACTATTGTGCCGCCTCTTACAGCGTGAATACCGATTTCATTTTTAGTACGCTTTTCACGCTTTGAATGACGGTCATATTCATACTTCATAGGCTTTTCGATTTCTTCACACATTGCATCTGCAAGCATAAGGGCAGTTCCGCTCGGTGCATCAATTTTTTGATTATGGTGTTTTTCTACAATTTCAATATCAAAATCATCACCAAGCACTTCAACTGCTTTTTTAGCAAGATTTGCAAGAAGATTAACACCCATACTCATATTATATGTAAAGAAAATAGGTGTTGTTTTTGACGCCTTAGCAATCTGCTTCTTTTGCTCATCACTGTAACCCGTTGTTGCAATAACGAGTGGGGTAGAGGTCTTTTCAGAATAAGAAAGTAAATCATTAAGAAGTACAGGATTTGAAAAATCAATAATCGCATCTGCACTTTCTTTAATATCATTTATACTTGAATAAATAGGAAAAGCACCGTTTTCATCAGTATTAAGGTCAACACCGGCAACGATTTCGCAATCGTCACGATTTTCAACAATACTCTTAATAACTTTTCCCATTTTTCCGTTAGCACCGGTAATAATTAACTTAGTCATTTTTAACTTCCTTAATAATTATTATTTTACTAATCCGTATTCTTCCATTGTTTCTTTAACATATTTCTTGTTAGCTTCATCCATTTCAATAAGAGGAAGTCTTAATGGACCGGCGTTAAAGCCGATAAGGCTTACTGCTTCTTTAACAGGAATAGGATTAACATCAACAAACATTGCCTTGGCAAGCTTTTCATACTTATCCATAAGCTCCTTTGATGCAGGCTTGTCGCCGTCTAAATACTTGGCAACAATATCATGTGTTTCTTTCGGTGCAATGTTAGAAAGAACGCTGATTACACCCTTACCGCCGCGCTCAAGAATGTCATAAATTTGGTCGTCATTACCACTCCAAATATTGAGTTCGTCACCGCAAAGTTCATGAATCTTTGCTACTTGGTCAAGGTCGCCTGATGCTTCCTTAATACCGTTAACTCTCGGAAGCTTTGCAAGCTCGGCTGCTGTTTCCGGCTTAATGTTAACGCCTGTTCTTGAAGGAACATTGTAAAGAATGATAGGAAGGTCTGTCGCATCGTGAATAGCTGTATAGTGAGCAATAAGACCTCTCTGGCTCGTTTTATTATAGTACGGAGTAACAAGTAAAAGTGCATCAGCACCGTTTTTACAAGCTTCCTGGCTGATTTCAATAGCACAAGCTGTGCTGTTTGAGCCGGTACCTGCAATAACAGGAACTCTGTGATTTACATATTCAACGCACCATCTGATACATTCATTATGCTCAACTACTTTGAGTGTTGAACTTTCACCTGTGGTACCGCATACTACAATAGCATCAGTACTGTTTTCAATTTGAAAGTCAATAAACTTTGCAAATTCATCATAATTAACAGTGCCGTCTTCATTCATAGGTGTAATGATAGCAACTGCCGCACCTGTAAATATAGGATTCTTCATAATGATTATCTCCTTAAAATATACAAATTATATTGTTTAGTCAAAATAACCTTCAGCAGCAAGAAGTTCACCGAGAAGAACTGCGCCGCCTGCTGCACCGCGAAGTGTGTTATGAGAAAGGCATACGAATTTATAGTCGTACTGTGTATCTTCTCTGAGTCTGCCGATTGAAACAGCCATTCCGTTTTCAAGCATTCTTTCAGAATGGATTTGAGGGCGGTCAGGTTCTGTAAAATAATGAAGGAATTGCTTTGGAGCTGACGGAAGTTCAAGCTCTTGCGCTCTGCCTGCATAATTTTCCCAAAATTCAATCATTTCTTCCTTTGTAGGCTTCTTATCTTCAAACTCAACAAATACAGCACCGAGGTGACCGTTTGAAACAGGAACACGGATACATTGTGCTGTAAAAGCAGGTGAATCAGCAGAAACAATTTCATCACCTACAATTTTACCCATAAGCTTAAGAGGTTCCTTTTCACTCTTTTCTTCTTCACCGCCAATGTAAGGGATAACATTGTCTATCATTTCAGGCCAAGTTTCAAATGTTTTACCTGCACCGGAAATTGCCTGATAAGTACATACAAGAACTTTCTTAATCGGGAACTTATCTTTAAGAGGGAAAAGAGCCGGAACATATGACTGAAGTGAGCAGTTAGATTTAACTGCAATAAATCCGCGCTTTGTACCAAGTCTTTTTCTTTGTGAAGGAATAATATTGATATGCTCTGCATTAAGCTCAGGAACTACCATAGGAACATCAGGTGTAAATCTATGTGCGCTGTTATTTGAAACAACAGGGCATTCGTGCTTAGCATATTCTTCTTCAAGTGCTTTAATTTCATCTTTTTTCATATCAACTGCACAGAAAACAAAATCAACCTGTGAAGTGATTTTATCAATATCATTTGTTGCATCCATAACAACAATGTTTTTCATATTTTCAGGAATAGGTTTATCCATACACCATTTTTTACCGACAGCTTCTTCATAAGTTTTTCCTGCACTTCTTGATGATGCTGCAAGGCAAACAACATTAAACCAAGGATGGTTTTCAAGTAATGTTGCAAATCTTTGACCTACCATACCGGTTGCGCCGACAATGCCGACATTGTACTTTTTACTCATAGTCTGTAATCTCCTTAAAAAAATAACTTGTAAAACAAGATAATATGCAATATAATACTTGTTGACGGTTTCGCACACCTGAGCTTTGTGCGTGTACCGTACTTATTTGTTATAATAACACTTATTATATATATATGTCAATCAAAATTTACGGAGAATATGATGAAAACTTCAGACTTTTATTATGATTTACCCCAAGAACTTATCGCACAAACCCCGATTGAGCCGAGAAATGCATCAAGACTTATGCTTTTAGATAAGAAAACAGGTGAAATTGAGCATAAAATTTTCAAAGATTTAACCGACTATTTAGTACCGGGTGATTGCTTAATACTTAATGATACAAGAGTTATACCTGCAAGAATTTTCGGTGTAAAAAAAGAAACAGGTGCTGTTGTTGAATTCTTGCTCTTAAAGCAACAGGAAAATCTTGTATGGGAATGCCTTTGCAAGCCCGGAAAGAAAGCAAAAATAGGCACAGAATTTGTTTTCGGTGACGGAAAGCTTGAATGCAAAGTAATTGATGTTCTTGAAGACGGAAACAGAATAATCAAATTTGACTGCGACGCTAACATTTATGCCGTGTTAGATGAAATAGGTCAAATGCCGCTTCCGCCTTACATTAAGGAAAAACTTAATGATAAAGAAAGATACCAAACTGTTTACAGTGAACATTTGGGTTCAGCCGCTGCACCGACTGCCGGCTTGCATTTCACAAAAGAAATGCTTGAAGAAATCAAAACTAAAGGTATAAATATCGGGTATGTAACACTTCATGTAGGCCTCGGCACTTTCAGACCGGTTAAAGTTGACGATGTTACAAAACATACTATGCATACAGAGCATTATGTTATGCCACAGGAAACTGCCGATTTAATTAACGAAACCAAGAAAAACGGCGGCAGGGTTATATCGGTAGGAACAACAAGTTGCAGAACTTTGGAATCGGTTACAACTAAAAACGGATGCATTTGCGCAGATGAAGATGATACAAGCATATTTATATATCCGGGTTATGAATTCAAATGTATTGATGCGCTTATTACAAACTTTCATTTGCCAGAAAGCACACTTATAATGCTTGTTTCTGCTTTTGCAGGTTTTGATAATATTATGAATGCATATAACACCGCTGTAAAAGAAAAATACAGATTTTTCAGTTTCGGCGATGCAATGTTTATTCACTGATTATTTATTTTGAGAGGAAATTATGGCTAAATATACATTATTAAAACAAGAGGGAACAGCAAGAAGAGGGCAGTTTGAAACTGTTCACGGAACTGTGCAAACACCTGCTTTTATGAATGTTGCTACTTCAGCGGCAATAAAAGGCGGACTTTCAACAGACGATTTAAGAAATATCGGCTGTCAGGTAATGCTTTGCAATACATACCACCTTCATGTTCGCCCGGGTAATGACCTTGTATACGATATGGGCGGCTTACACAAATTCACTAATTGGGACAGGCCGATTTTAACCGACAGCGGCGGATTTCAGGTATTCAGCCTTGCAAAGCTTAACAAAATCAGCGAAGATGGTGTAATTTTTAATTCACATGTTGACGGTAGAAAAATATTTATGGGACCTGAAGAAAGTATGCAAATACAGTCACATTTAGGTTCTACCATTGCAATGGCTTTTGATGAATGTGTAAAAAATCCCGCCACTTTAAAATATGCAAAGGAAGCTTGCGAGCGTACACTTCGCTGGCTTGAACGCTGTAAAAAAGAAATGGACAGGCTTAATTCATTAGAAACAACAATCAATAAAAATCAGCTTCTTTTCGGTATAAACCAGGGTTGCACATATGATGAATTAAGAATTTCACATATGAAAGAAATTGCAAAAATGGATTTAGACGGTTACGCAATCGGCGGCCTTGCAGTCGGCGAACCAAAAGAGGATATGTATCGTATTATCTCCGCAGTTGAACCGTATGCACCTAAAGACAAACCAAGGTATCTTATGGGTGTAGGCACACCGGGTAATATACTTGAAGGAGTAAGCAGAGGTATTGATTTATTTGACTGTGTAATGCCGTCAAGAAATGCACGCCACGGTCATTTATTTACTAAAAAAGGTATAATCAATATAAATAATGCTAAATATGAGCGTGATGACAAACCAATTGATGAAGAATGCAATTGCCCAACCTGCCAAAAACATTCAAGGGCATATGTGCGCCATTTATTTAAGAGTAATGAAATCCTTGGTATGCGCCTTGCAGTTATTCACAATCTGCATTTCTATAATAATTTAATGCAGGAAATAAGGGATAATTTGGATAACGGTACATTTGAAGATTATAAAAATGAATTTTGTGTTAAACTTGATACAAGAATTTAGAAAAGTCTTGCAAAATGTATAAATTTAATTTATAATATCACTTATCATATTATTGGAGGAAACTATTTTTATGGAATCTATTTTATTGTTTGCACAAACTGCGACATCAAATACTGCTAATCAGAAATCAAGCAGCATTCAAATGATTGTAATGATGGTTATTTTGTTTGCTATTATGTATTTTCTTATGATTCGCCCACAAAAGAAGCGTCAAAAGGAAGAACAGGAAATGAGAAATGCTCTTGAAATCGGCGATGAGATTGTTACAATCGGCGGTATTGTAGGCCGTGTTGTTACAATTCGTGAAAACGACCTTATCATTGAAACCGGCGCTGACAGAAATAAAATGAAAATTGAGCGCTGGGCAATTAACACAAACAAGACTAAAAATGAGCAGCGCCAAAAAGAAATCGAAGCTGCAAGAGAAGCTGCAAAAGAAAAGAAAGCTTCAAAAAAGTCTGATAAAAAAGATGACGCTGACAAAAAGGAAAACTAATTTTCGTTCTAAAAAAACAACCCCTTGAATAGTAATTATTCAGGGGGTTTTATTATGCCTAAAATCAGTAATTTAAACGCAAAAAGCATAATCATTAAATTTGTTTTAAAATCTTTAATTTTTACAACATTATCAATTTGTGTTTTTTCATTTATTTTTTCTTTTGCTGCATTAAAATTTGATTTAGACTTAAATATATGTAAATATTGCGGCGATGTTACTTGTGCTTTTTCATCATTTATTGTACCGACATTATGCTTGAAAGGGTTTAAACATAACATTTCAGTGCTGTCTTTTGCTTCGATTATACCGATAGTAATATTTTCTGTCACGAATTATGCATTCAAAAACAAAGAATTTGTTCAGTTATTCATATCGCTTGCAATAATTATCTCGGTTT
>CAVLCX010000110.1:1983-6138 GCA_963661525.1 bacterium | reverse complement strand
TGCTATTTCAGACCCGGGTGAAGATTTGGTGGCACTTTGCTATGAACTTGGGATAGAAGTTCAATCCGTTCCAGGCCCGACTGCATTTGCTACCGCACTCGCTGTTTCAGGTTTGCCAACCGGCAGATTTACATTTGAAGGCTTTTTATCTGTAAATAAAAAATCGAGAAGAGAACATCTTGAAGAAGTGAAAGATGAAAAAAGAACTATGATTTTTTATGAAGCACCGCATAAGCTTATTTATACCTTAAATGATATGCGCAAGGTTTTCGGTAATCGTAATATTGCGCTTGTGCGTGAACTTACCAAAATACACGAGCAGGTGCTTCGCTTTACATTTGATGAAGCAATTGCTTATTATGCAGATAAATCACCAAAGGGTGAATATGTTATTATTATTGAGGGTAAAAAGGAAAACGAGGCAGAGGAAATCACGCTTGGGCAGGCAATAGCTTTGGCTAAATCACTTGTTGAAAAGGGTATGTCGATAAACAGTGCTGCTAAAGAAGCGGCGGCGCAAACTCCTTTTAAAAAGGGCGACATATATAAGGCTTTAATATGATTTGTTCAATTTGCCCACGCAAATGCAATGTTGACAGAAGCAAGAAATTAGGCTTTTGCCAAAGTCCTGATAATTTTCGTGTTGCCAGGGCGTCGCTTCATTATTGGGAAGAACCCTGTATCAGCGGCGAGCAGGGAAGCGGAGCGGTATTTTTCTCCGGGTGTAATTTGAAATGTGTATTTTGCCAAAATAATGAAATAAGCTCTCAAAATAAGGGTGTTGAAATTACCGAAGAAAAGCTTATAGAAATATTTGAAAGCCTTATAAATCAAGGTGCTAATAATATAAATCTTGTTAATCCTACGCATTATGCCTTGCAAATAGCAAATGTTTTAAAAAAGTGGAAATCACCCGTGCCGATTGTGTATAATTCAAGCGGATATGAGGAAGTTGAAACATTAAAAGAACTTGACGGTTTAATTGACATTTATTTACCTGATTTAAAATACATCAGGCAGGATAAATCAATGCGCTATTCAAAAGCGTATGATTATTTTGATAGAGCTTCGTTGGCACTAAATGAAATGCGGCGTCAGGTTAAGGATGAATTTGACGGAGAAATTATGAAATCCGGTATGATAATTCGTCATTTAATTTTGCCGCAAAATACTAATTCATCTATTGAAATATTAGACTATATAAAGTCTAATTTACCGGATACATATGTTTCACTGATGGCGCAGTATACACCGTGCGGTGATTTAAGCGATTATCCGGAAATAAACCGTAAAATTACCAAGCGTGAATATGATAAAGTCTTAAATTATGCGCTTGATAATTCATTTGATAAGCTTTTTATACAAGAACTTTCATCTGCCGATAAATCATTTATACCAAAATTTGATTTTACCGGTGTGTTATGATATTATAAAATAAAGTAAGTATGAAAAGAGGAATTTTAAAATGAAGAAATTTTTTCAGGAATTTAAAGAATTTATTTCAAGGGGCAATGTAATCGACCTTGCTGTCGGCGTTATCATAGGCGGTGCTTTTTCAGCAATTGTAACATCACTTACGGATAATATTATTAAACCCCTTATTAACTGTATAGGCGGTGCCGATGTTCAGGGTAAAATTCATCTTTTGGGTGATAATTATATTGACTACGGTGCTTTCATTTCAGCTGTAATAAACTTTCTTATTATGGCGTTTATTATCTTTACCATTGTTAAGGCTATTAACAAAATGGTTGACCTTACAAAGAAAAAGGAAGAACTAAAGGAAGAAGCTCCTACAACTAAAATTTGCCCGTTTTGTAAGAGTGAAATTCCTACTGATGCAGTAAAATGCTGCCACTGCACATCTGATTTACCAAAAGATGATGAATAATTTATATATGGAGCAAAGTATTGAATAGTATAGCAATTCTCGGAGCAGGTACATGGGGTATTGCACTTGCTAAAATGTTAAAAAACACAAATAAAAATGTTACGGTTTGGTCTGCTTTGCCGGATGAAATTGAGGCACTTTCAAAAACTTCGCGTCATTCCAAGCTTCCGGATGTTTTACTTCCGAAAGGGATTGAATATACAACGGATATTAAATCGGCAGTTGAAAATAAAGATATAATTATGTTTGCCGTGCCGTCTGTTTTTGTTCGCCAAACTGCAAGAAAATGCAAAGATTATATAAAAGATAATCAAATAATAGTTGATGTTGCCAAGGGTATTGAGCCTGATACGCTTTTTACATTAACACAGGTAATTGACGATGAAATAAAAAATAAAACAGTAAAATATGTTGCACTTTCAGGCCCTACTCACGCTGAAGAAGTGTCACGCGATATGCCTACAACAATTGTATCGGCTTGCCAAGATATTGAAGTTGCAAAGCTTGTGCAGGAATTTTTTTCAAGCTCGTTTATGAGGGTTTATACTAATACCGATATTAAAGGAATTGAAATTTGCGGCGCACTAAAAAATATAATTGCGCTTGCAACCGGTATTTCACGCGGGCTTGGATATGGTGATAATGCAACTGCGGCACTTATCACAAGGGGGCTTGCCGAACTTTCAAGGCTCGGTACAGCAATCGGCTGTTCGCCATATACTTTCAGCGGGCTTACAGGCATGGGGGATTTGATAGTTACTTGCACAAGCCTTCATTCCCGTAATAATAATGCAGGTTTTCTTATCGGGCAGGGAATGTCACCCGATGAAGCTGTAAAAAAAGTTGGTATGGTTGTAGAAGGTATCAATGCAATTCCTGCGGCTTTAAAGCTTGCTGACAAATATAATGTTGATTTGCCGATTATTTTTGCTGTTAATAATATAATAAGCGGTGATGTATCACCGCAATATGCTGTAAATTCTCTTTTTAATCGTGAACTCAAAGCTGAAGTTGAACTCAATTTTCCAAAGGAAAATTACTAATATTTTTTCATAAACGAGAGGGGTATAATTTATGAAAACAAAAGAGTACACTTACATCAGTGCATCAAACTTATGTGAAATCAAGGCTTGGCAATGGTATCCGGATGACGGAAATGTTAAAGCTGTGATTCAAATTCATCATGGTATGGCAGAGCATTGCGGCAGGTACAAAAATGCAGTTGAAGCATTTGTATCTATGGGCTATGCTGTGTTTATGAATGATATGATAAATCACGGTAAGTCAAACAGCGATGAAAAATTGCTGGGATATTTCGGTGATAAAAACGGGTACAAAGATGTTATTCGCGACGCAAAAACTTTAATGGATATTGCAAAAAGCGAATATCCTGATAAGAAGTATATTATAAGCGGTCATTCAATGGGCAGCCTTGTTATGCGTTGCTTTATTAACGAATACGGTAACTGCTTTGACGGGGCTGTATTTATCGGCACATCGGGTACTAATCCTCTTGCTACAATCAGCATTGCTTTAACGGGGATTGTAAGTGCTTTTAAGGGTAAAACATATAAATCCGAAACACTTAAAAAAATCGGCTTTGGTGCTTATGATAAACCTTTTGAGCATAGAACCGATTACGATTGGGGTATCAGTATACCTGAAAGTGTTGATGAATACCAAAATGATAAATATTGCGGCTTTACTTTTGCAAGTGTAGGCTATCGGGATTTAGCAAAACTTTGCATTGAATGTAATAGTGATAAATGGTATCAAAATGTAAGCCATTTAGTGCCTGTGCTGCTTTTAAGCGGTGATATGGACCCTGTCGGTAATTATTCATTAGGTGTCAAAGAAGTTTACGATAAGCTTATTAAAACCGGCCACTCGTTAACTGAAATTAAAATTTATCCGGGTGTTAGGCACGAGATATTAAATGAAGTTAACAGGGAAGAAGTTTACAATGATATAAATGATTTTATTGAAAGAAAAGTATTGAACTAAAAACAAGCGGCTGATAAAAAATCAGCCGCTTGTTTTTAGTTATTCAAATATTTGCTCAATTATCTTCGCTTTTTTTTCTTGATTCATTATTCTTAATTTCATTATGATAGCTTTTTCATTATCCGATAAATCATAAAAATTGTCATTAAAATCATTTATATCAAAATTTATTCTGCTGTCATTTGTTTGATTTAATGAGTCGTTTTTATCAGTAGCCAATAATGTGTTTAAATCAAGATTATATACTTTTGCAATAGTCT
>CAVLCX010000110.1:0-1973 GCA_963661525.1 bacterium | reverse complement strand
AATTTAGGCTTTGTTCTGCCGCTTTCGTAATAAGCGTAAGCACTCCTTTTCACACCAATAGTTTCTGCAAACTGAGCTTGAGTTATGCCGGCTTTTTGTCTGCAAGCCTTAAGTATCTGCGGAATGTTTGTTTCCTCCATCAGCATTTTCCTCCTTCTCAATAATGTAGATATATAATAAACTACAAACAAACTTTTGTCAAGAATTGTCACATTATTTTAACATTCTTCTAAATTTGTTGACAAATAACTGCGATTGATGATATTATATGAGCAGAAATCTACAAATTGTATATCGATTTGCAAAAAAATAATGTATTTTATTGGAAAATTATGCAGGAGGTAATATTTTGAAGAGAATAATATCAATAGCATTGTCTTTGATTATTGTGATAACAGCAAGCTTGCCTGTCACAGTGCAGGCTCAAACATATGTTGAAAGTTTGATGAGTCAGGGATTTCCGCAAAGCTATGCCGAAAAACTTGAAAAATTACATAATAAATATCCTAATTGGATTTTTAAACCGCTTATTACTAACCTTGATTGGAATACTGCTGTAAATGGTGAGCGTTCAAAACATTCTAATCAGCTTATTTCTTTATCTGCAACTAATGATAAATCAATGTTTTGCGATTGTCAAAGCTGTTTGAAAAACGGTAATTATGTTGTTCAGGAAGCAAGTAATTGGGTTTCAGCTTCCAAAACCGCTGTTGAGTATTATATGGACCCAAGAAATTTTCTTGATGAAAAGCAGATATTTCAATTTGAATCTACTTCATATGACGGAACTCAAACCAAAGAAGGTGTGGAAGCAATTTTAGACGGAACATGGATGCATGATTCCTTAATTTCATATCTTACAACAGGTCAAAATGTAAAAACATACGATTCTACAACCAAGTATTCGGATGTTATAATGAAAGCGGCACAGGATTTCGGTATGAACGCTTACTATATCGCATCCAAGATTAAACAGGAAAACGGTGGGCAGACGGCCTCTGCTACGGCTGTTAACGGCTCTACAAGCCCATTTCAAGGCATTTACAATTATTTTAATATCGGTGCATATACCGGCGCAAAAGACGGACTTGCGTGGGCTGCCGGCTTTTTAAAGGCTAATAAAAATACGGTGCTTTACAGTAATGACCCTAATGTTGACCAAACAGGCGGTGTTGCCACACCTATTTCAAACGGTCAGTATATGACTTGGCGTGCAAATAAAGGCAATTATTATTATGTTCGCCTTTATAACGAAACCGCTTCAGGTTATCAGGAGGGTGCAAGCGGCTATGTTGCTGTAAGCGATTGCAGAACAAGCTATTTGGGTGATACTTCAAACGGTTACGGCCGCCCTTGGACTAACCCTTATAAAGCCATTTACTATGGTACTAAATATGTGACAAACAGTTTCAAAACTCAAAATTCAGGATATTTACAGAAATTCAATGTCAGCCCTTCATCACAAAATAAATATACAAATGAGTATATGAAAAATGTTCAGGGTGCGGCAAGCGAAGCCGTTATGGCTTATAACGGATATGAAAAAGCCGGTATCCTTTCTATGACACGAACATTCTATATTCCTATATACCAAAATATGAATGATGAAATCAGCATTTCGGTGGTTGATGCTACTGAAAACAGCGTTTCAATTTCGTGGAATAAGATTGATAATGCTACAAACTATCAGGTTCAGTATCAAGATGCTTACGGTAATTGGATTGATTATGCTTTTACAGCCGATACTGCCCTTACATTTGTTAATCTTCAGCCGGCAAGCCTTTTTGCAATTAGAATTCGTGTATTTACTCAAAATGGGCAGGAAGCTTCGTGGGGTAACTTTTTCCAAATCAATGTCGCAACAAAGCCAAGTCAAGTTACAAATTTAAAACTCACTTCTTCCGATACTTCAATAACTGCAAAGTGGAGTGCTGTAAACGGTGCATCGGGTTACAGAATTTATATTTATAATT
>CAVLCX010000109.1:3706-6159 GCA_963661525.1 bacterium | reverse complement strand
TCATAAAGTCAACACCCTCACCCTTGAAAGTATCCATTACAATAGCAGTCGGCTTATCGCCGCCGTTTTGATGATTTTTGATAGCGCTTTCAATAGCGTCATTAAGTTCTTTAAAATTATGGCCGTCAACACGGATAACATTAAAGCCAAATGATTCAAACTTCTTGTCAACAGGCTCAACTTTCATTTCATCATCAACCCTGCCGTCAATCATACATTTGTTAACATCGGCAAGAACAACAACATTTGAAAGCTTGAACTGTGCCGCACTCATTGCAGCTTCCCAATTTGAGCCCTCGTTAAGTTCACCGTCACCGGTTAAAACATAGTTCATATAATCAATACCGTTAACCCTGCCTGCAAGTGCAAAGCCGACAGCAAGTGAAAGCCCATGGCCGAGCGAACCTGTTGAGCAGTCAATACCCTTAACCTTATTGCAGTCAAGATGCATTCCGATTTTAGCACCGGTAAGGTTAAAAATCTCAAGTTCATCAATAGGCATAAAACCGTAATCGCAAATAACAGGTGCATATCCTACTGCCGCGTGACCTTTTGAAAGAACAAAACGGTCTCTGTCAGGAAGTTCGGGATTATTAACATCAAGCTTCATAAAACGGTGATACAAAATAGTCATTGCATCCATAGCGCTGAGCGCACCGCCCAAATGGCCCGAACCGCCCCAAATAGCTGTTTGGATAGTCAGTCTTCTTAATTCGTCAGCCTTTTTTTCAAGGCGCAGCCATTCTTCTTTATCAAATGGCTTGTAATTAGCTGGCATAAATTACCCCTCCAAAATATATAAATTTTCCAATTACATTTAATTATTTAACAAGTCCCGGTATTTCAGGATGCCTTTTTGCAACTACCGAAAATGAATCTTCTGCAATATCAATTGCAAGTTTAATATCATCTTCGGTTACAGCCGCATTCATAAAGTGATTATGATGTGATGCAAGGAAAAGTCCCCTTGATACACATTCGGCAATCCATTCCTGGTGAAGCATAAGGCTATCATCATTAGCAATTCGCAAATAGAAAAGTGCCGGTTCACCCGAAACCACAAGATTAAATCCGTGCTGTTTACCTGCTTCTTTAAATCCGTCTGTAAGCTTTGTACCCATTTCTCTAAACATTTTAGGTGTATCAAGCTTTTTCATTTTCGGTATACAAGCAAGGCAGGCAGCAAAAGGCTCTGCACTCATCCAATATGAACCTGTGTATACAACGGAAGAAGCTGTGCTTTTCATATGCTCACCGCCGCAAACTGCCGACATATTATAACCGTTTGCAAGTGCTTTACAAAAGCAGATAAGGTCTGCTTTAAAGCCATAATAATGGTCTGAACCGGCAATATCAAGGCGGAAACCTGTGCGAACATCATCAATAATAAGCACCATTCCGTGTTCATCACAGAACTTGCGAACTTTTGCCCACTGCTCTTTAGTAGCACACACATTATCAGAAAAGTTACCGTGGTCATACGGCTGGGCAATAAGCCCTGCAACATCACCGCCGCAAGCATCATATGCTTCCTGCATAGCTTCCATATCAAACCAAGGAACTACAATGTTATTTTCAACTTCTTCAGGAAGAATGCCCGGATAGTCAATCTTTTGTGCCCACTGAAAATCACCGTGATAATATCCCTTAAAGAACATCATTTTCTTTTTACCTGTATGCGCCCTTGCACACATAACGCTGAATGTTGTTGCATCAGAACCGTTTTTCATAAAGAATGCCCAATCGGCACAGTTTACGGTATCTTTAAGAAGTTCGGCACATTCTACCATTTTGTAAGACGGTGAAGTTGTGCAGTTTCCTGTTTTAAGCTGCTCCATAGCAGCCTTATCAACATCATCATCGCAATATCCCAAAACATTAGGTCCGTAAGCGCACATAAAGTCAAGGTATTTATTACCGTCAACATCCCAAAAATATGTACCTTTTGCGTGGTCAGACATAAGCGGCCACTTTGTTATAGGTAAAAAAAGTCCTTCCGAAGGGCCGAGATGGCCATACACACCCGATGGAATAGCAGCTAAAGCCCTGTTAAACCATTCCTGTGATTTTTCGTGTTTATATTCAGGAAATTTACTCATTTGCTAATCCTCCTTAACCTAAATAAACAGCTACTCTGTCAAGTATACGGTTGACATTATCAATCATATTTATCATACCGCTCATATAAATATTGCCTGCGCAAAGTTCCGCCATAGTTGACGCTGTTCCGTTAAACAGAGCATTTGCAAGGTCAATAGTTTTGAATTCCATAATAGCACGCGGAGTATCAGGCTTTTCCTTAATAGTTTCAAACTTATGGTCACGAACACGAAGAGTTGCATAGCAAACATCCGTGATGCCCATTTGAATATCCCCGTCAACAGTGTAAAATGCCGAATGCTGCGCCACACTGTCGTGATTTGCAAGTGCCGAAAGCGCACCCGATATTGTAT
>CAVLCX010000109.1:0-3696 GCA_963661525.1 bacterium | reverse complement strand
GTATAGAAAGTAAGAATTGTTGATTCTTCAAAAAAAGCTCTGCTTTTCAAGTCATCCTCACTCGGCATTAAAATTTTAGTTAATCTGTCAGTAAGCTTGGTAAACGGGCCAAGCAGGAATGAAAGCACCTGCGGCACATTTTTTGTAGGCATACCCGGTTTTCCGCTATCAATAAGGGCGTTAAATTTTTCAGGGCTTGCAAAATTCATTTTGCAGGTACAGCCATAGCTTCCCTCACTGATTGTGCAACCGTCTTGCGAAAAATGAAATGTACAGCACGGGCCGTTTGCTACATCAAAGCAAAGCGATACCGGCTTTTTAATTGATTTAATAACAGCCTTTGCTTCATCATCAATTTCACAAAGATTTTCAAGGCACGCAAGAACACCGTACATATTTACATATGCCATTGCCTTTGCTTCTTTCAAAATAATTCCTCCTTAACAATAGAATTCATTTGCCTATAAATAGGTATAAAAATTCCACATTATAAATTATACAACTAATTATAACATATTTATAAACTTTTGGCAACATTAAACAAAAAATAAAGCAGACGATTTTTAGTCGTCTGCTTTATCAGTATTATTACTTATTTAGTTTTAACGCTCTTAACCTTTGACCAAGAAGAGTAAACCTTTTTACCGTTTGCAATCTTATATGTACGAACTCTTACATAATACTTTTTCTTTGATTTAAGCTTTTTAACGGTAGTCTTTGTAGTTTTCTGTTTTTTAACAGTTACGGTTTTCTTGTTTTTCTTAAATTTCTTGTCTGTTGCAACTTGAACTTGATAGCCCTTTACACCACTTATCTTTTTCCAAGTAACTGAAATTGCTTTCTTTGCACCCTTAACTTTCTTAATTGAAGTCTTTTTAGGTGCTTTGATTTTTGCAACTGCTGTTTGAGAAGTTGGTGTTGTAGTTGTTGTAGTGGTTGAGGTGGTATTAGTTGTAGGTGCAGTTGTTGTGGTTTCACCTGTTGCCTTAATTACTTCTTGCTTGGTTTCGCCGCACACACTGCACACATAATTTTTGTATCCGTTTTCAGTAGGTGTAGCTGCTTTTTCATCTTTAAGTACAAAATTATGTTCCACGGTTGCTTTATAGTTAAGTGTTAATGTTTTATCACAAGTAGCGCACTTATACTCTCTTACACCTGCTTTACAAGGCTTTGCTGTTGAATTTGAAAGTTTTAAAACATGGTCATAAACCTCGGTTTTAACAGCATCATCAAAATATTCAAATGCCAAAAGCGCACTCTTTGTTGAAATTACGCTATCTTCACCGTAATACTGGAATATACCTGCATTATTTTTATTTTCAAAATTTTCAATAAGATTGTTATAGCAAATTGACGCTCTGTCTAAATCACCTAATGCAGAATATGCCATAAGAGCGCAAGCTGTTGAATCAGGCGAAGCTGTGTTATCACCCTGCATATATAAAAATCCGTTGTCAACTGTGTAATTATCAAGAACGGCAAGTGCGTCGGCAACTACTTCTTTATAATCATCTTTATATTCAGCAATCGCTGTAAGGAAGTTTGCCGTATTATCAGTTGAAAAGAAGCCCCAATATTTCATACCGCTGCCCATTGTGTAATAGTCTTTAATATATTGGTCCACAATTGTTTTTGCAAAATCAGAGCCTGCAAATTCAGTTGCACATTCAACTGCTATTCTGTAATAATATGGATTTGTAATTTGGTCAGCCTTAAGCTCCTTAAACTGTGCAACAAGGTCAACACCGTTATAATTTGTCGGGTCTAAACCAAGCTTATCAAGGCATAAAATTGTACCTGCATAGTAAGCCAAAGCATCTTCTTCCATTTTTTCTGTTGTAAGCTTACCGTTATCGGCTAACAATTTATCTACACTTGCCAAAAATGTAGCTTTATACGCTGACACATCATAGCCTGAATTAAGGAAAGTAAGGTAATCGCCGCATTTTTTAACTGTTAAATCATCAGCATTATAATTATCAAGAAGATATTTTGCGCCGCCTTGCATTTTATTTGAAATGTCGGATAAAATTTGGTCATCCTTAACCTCTATTTTGCAATAAGCAGGAACAATAACAGTACCGTCTGTAGCCTGTGTGCTTACAGCATAAGTACCTGCTTTATCAAATGATAAAGTTGCAACACCGTTTTCATCTGTCTTGCCGATTACATCACCGTCCGGTACAGTTACAATATCGTAATTTTTTGCCGGGCTTGCATCACCCCAACCTTGTGCCATAGCAGTAAGGCTGATTTCTTGGTTTGCAAAAGCTGTGATATTTCTTTCAGTGAAATAAGTATACACATCTGACCAAGAAACAGTATCTTGATAGAAATAATAATCAATATAATCGCCGTCATTTACATTAGTATTAAGGTTATACCAATTACCGTTGCCATCATCTGTTTTTGCATTAAGCTTAAACATAAGCGCACTTGTGGTTTCACCAAATGCTGCATAAGTAGCAGCAGCACCGCTTGCCTTGAAATATTCCTGTGAATCAGGCTGAAAATAATCTTCGCCAAACATTGCAATATGAGCGGCAATTACCGCATCAAGAATGGTTGGCTGTGACGAAGTATAATTATAGCCGACTGAAGCTACATATTTATCCGATAAATCTGCCGTAACTTTAATTTCCTGTGGTTCAAGTGTGAACACGCCACCGTCTACCACACCGAAAGTAACAGTTACAGATTTATCATCATCGGCGAATGCTACTAATGAAACCGAAACCGATGTAATAAGCATACAAATACTCATTACAATTGAAAGAATTTTTTTCATATTTTAAACCTCCTATATGAAAATTTTATTTATATGAACAGGTGTATGAAAATACAACCTTATCACCCTTATTAAGCTTATATTTTGAGCAGGTAATATTTGGCATTTTTCCGTTTACATAATAAGTCCAACCGCTTTGCTTGCCGCAATCAAATTCATCAATATTATTTATTCCGCTTACATACATTCCGCCGTAGATCGAATTTTCGGCACTTATGGTAATATTATTATCTTCGCCCGCTTTACAAAGCAGGTCATACACGGTCATACCGTTTTGATAAGTCACTCTGTAATCATTCAGCATTACACCGTTTTTAGGTACATATGCTTCGTGGCCCGATTTTAAATCATTCATATTATCAAGTATTGATTTACATTCGATAGTCATAGTTAAATCATCTTGATTAACTGTTGTGGCAGTTACAACCGTGCTTGATACGGTAACAGTAGAAGCAGTAGTTGCGGTGATTTCCTTTTTCTTTGATTTTTCAACCTTTTTTGCAGTAGTTACTTTTTTATTTTCCGTTTTTCCTTTTTTGGTAGTTTCGTTATTTTTTTGACTGCTCGGTTTAGTTTCTTTTTTGTTTTGCTTAGTAGTTTTTTCCTTTTCTTTTACGGTGGTATCTGTAACTTTTTTACTATCGGTTGTTACTTCATCAATTTCATCATCCTGCAAAACGGTGGTTATTTCAGTTATTTGTGTTGAATTATTTGTTACACTTTTCTGAAAATCATTGCTGTTTGAACAGGCGCAAAGCAAGGCAACGCTCATAATTACTGCCAAAACAATGCCTATATTTTTTCGCATAAAAAAATCCTCCATCTTTTCAGACAGAGGAAAGCGCGCACCTTTAGTACGGAATTTAACTCCATTGCTCTCCCTTGCCCAAAAGCCGAATTAAAAT
>CAVLCX010000108.1:0-6160 GCA_963661525.1 bacterium | reverse complement strand
ATTGTACTGTGGAATGATGTGTCAAATACAAATACCTGCGGAACATCAGGGCCTACAACTTCAAGGCAGGCTCTGTAACCCATAAGGTGAGCAGGGTTATGAAGCGGAGCAAGAGGAGCAAGCTCTTCAACATCCTTTACAACCTTTTCTGTTACAAGTACGCTCTTGGTATATCTGTCACCGCCCTGAACGATTCTGTGGCCGATAGCATCAATTTCATCAAATGAATCAATAACTTTATGTTCACCCTCTGAAAGGATATACTTGACTTCATTAAAAGCAGCTACATGGTCTTTAAGTTCTTTATCATAAACAAACTTTTCATCGCCGACTTTTACGATAACATTTTCTTCACCGCCGTTAATTTTAAGGCCGATTCTTTCAATCGAGCCTTTGCAAAGAACAGACTCGTCAGTCATATCAAGAAGCTGATATTTAAGTGAGGAGCTGCCGCAATTTATAACAAGAATTTTCAAAATATTGCCTCCACATATTGAATTTAATATAATAATTTAGTAATATAATAATATAAATTATATATTATTGTCAAGGACTAATAGTTATTTTTTTGATAAATTGGTGAATTTTTATGAATACAGGAATAATTTGTGAATTTAATCCCTTTCATTCGGGCCATAAGCATTTGATTGACAGCGTGAAAAACGACGGTGCGGTAATATGTGTAATGAGCGGAAATTATGTGCAACGCGGTGAATTTGCGATATATGACAAATTTAAAAGATGTGCCGCCGCACTTGAAAACGGTGCTGACCTTGTGATTGAACTACCTTGTGTATACTCCTTAATGTCGGCAGAAGGTTTTGCAAAAGCCGGAGTAACTTTGCTTGAAAGCACAAAGATAACAGACCAAATAGCATTCGGCGCTGAATGTGATGATATTGATTTATTAAAAAGCGTTGCAAAAAAGGTAAACGAAAGCCAAGACTTGATTAAAGAAGAAATGAAAAAAGGCATTTCATATCCAAACGCACGAAAAAATGTTATAAAAAGTGATTTGCTTGACACTCCGAACAACATTTTAGCTATTGAATACATCAGGCAAACAAATTTACCGGTAAAGGCAATTAAGCGTATCGGCAAAGGCCACGATACCGATGATGAACTTTACAGTGCTTCTGCTATCAGGCAAACATTAAAAAATGACGATATATGCTCATTATATAATTGTGAAAAAGCTGTGCTTGCCAAATTAAGAAGTATGAGCGTTGAAGATTTTGCCGAAATAGAAGATGTAACAGAGGGACTTGAAAACAGAATATTTAGTGCTGTGAGAGAAAGCACGGGCATTGACGAAATATATGAGCGCATAAAAACAAAAAGATACACCCTTTCAAGAATAAGGCGTATCATAATTAAAAGTTATTTAGGAATCACGAAAGAATACAGCAAGGATGTACCGTATATTCGCATTTTAGGCTTTAACGATAAAGGCAAGGATTTGCTAAGCGGAATGAAAAAAAGTGCCGATTTGCCAATAATAAGCAAATACAGCGACATTAAAAGACTTGATGATTTCAGCAAAAAGTTATTTGAACTCGAATGCAAATGCACAGACCTGTATAATTTAGGGTACAAAAATCCCCTGCCCTGCGGCACAGAGCAGAGGAGTCAAATTATCATTAAAAATCAGTAAAAAGCGAATTACAATATTTATAGAATTCATCTTTACTCATAATCGAATTCAAATATGAAATCAAAGATGAGGTTGAAAGAAACTCCGGCAAATCGAGAGATTTAAGGAGTTTCTTTTTATTTTGCTTTGCATTCGGTGTACCGCTTAGCCCAAGTTCAAACATATCTAAACTTGTAATCGGGTTATCGTTTTGAACACACACAGCTTTAATATCGGCTTTTTCAAAAAGAGATAAAAGAATACCGTCGTCTATTCCCTCAACGCCGAGCTTACCCTCTTTGGAAGCCTCTTTTTTTCGTTTTTCCTTACCGTAAATATCGGGAATATAAATATGTTTTATTTTTTCTTTATGAATAGCAGAAGAAAGATAATTCCTGATTTGAAAACCGCTGTGGTCTGAATCGGTAATTATAATTATACCGCGTTCATTTGCAATGCGTTTAATAAAATCAAGCTTCTTTTTATCCTTATATACAGAAAAACCGTTTGTTTCAATAATCAAAGCATCAATCAAATTTGATAATTTGATTTTATCATATCTACCCTCGACTATTACAGCTTCTTTAATTTTAAGCATATTTAACTCCCTTGGCTGTTAAAATCAGCTTAATTACAAGTTCTTCAAGAAGTAACTTTTTATCTATTGCGGTACTTTTAAGCTTAACATCTGTTTTAGAAATTTCATCAAGCGAAGTTCTGAGCTGTTCAAGTGAAAGATTTGCACAATCCCTTGTAGCATTGCGAAGTGCAAATTCCCTGCCCCGGTAATTAAAGTATTTGGCAACATCATCAAAACCAAGCCCTGCATTTTTAGCGCATTTCACGCGGTACATATCAACATACACACCGCTGACTGCGGAAAGAATGATAATCGGCTCTTCTTTCATTTCAAAAAGGGTATTAAGAACATCATATGCCATACTTGACTTTCCTGCTACAACATATTTTGACAAGTCATAAATTCGTGCCTGAAGGCACTTTGTTGCCATATTATCTACTATATCTTTTGTTATTTCACCGCCGTTTGCATAATAAGCAAGTTTATCAAGCTCATTAAGCAGATTTTTCATATCGTTGCCCGAAACACTAATCAAATATTTTGCAACATTTACATCTAATAACGCACCGCGTTTTTTAGCCCCGTTAACTAACAGCTTTGCCACATCATTTTCACTTCTTTTTTGAAGCTCCACGCAATTTCCGGCTTTTTCAAATGCTTTGATAACTTTTTTGAATTTTGCACTTTTAACATCCGGTTCAACAGCGTCAAACCAAAATACAAGCACGGTGGAATCAGGGGCATCGCTCAAATATTCTTCAAGAAGTTTAATATCATTTGCTGATTTTTCAATTGGATAATCTTTAACCAAAACAAAATTATATTCACTCATCATAGGAAGCATTTGAGCATCTTTTAAAATATCATCAAGTTCTGTATCCTTACCGTCAAAAGAATGATAATTAAACGCTTCAAATGTTTTATCAACGATTTTGTTTTTAAATTCATTTGCATAGTATTCTTTCAAATAGCTTTCTTCCCCGTAAAGAAGATACGCATTTTTAAAATCACCTGATTTTATTTCCTTTTTCAATTGCATTTCATCAATCTTCGGCAAAATATCACTTCCTTATACCTATAACTGTGCCAACATCATTATCATTTATATATTTACTCTTACGCAGGCAAGAAAAATAATTATCAACAATTACATACATTTTATTTATAACAACATTCGAATTATTAACTTTAGCATAAACAATGCCTGACTGATATTGTACAGTAATACCGTCACATAAATCAATATTAAAATCGCAATTATCATAAAATATTTTATTATTCATTGCCAAATTAGAAAGCTTATCGTTGTTATAATCGCAATCAACAAATATAACAGTATCGCTTTTTGCTATTTGCAAGCATTCCCTGACTTCATAGTAATCGCTCGCATTATCTGCGCCGATAACAACAGCGCCACTCGGATTATAAATAACAACCGCATTGGCAGAAGATACATTAACATAAGTTTTGCCGATATTTTGAAACGCGGACACGCTTGCTGTCAAAATAAATACCGTCATTGAAACAGCAACAAGTGCTTTAGCATTGATTTTTCTGTTAAGCACTAATGATAAACCGAGCAAAACAATTATTAAGCAGTAAGACAGCAAGTAAAACTTATTACTTACATCTAATGTTAAAAATCCTAAATTAGATGCAAGAAAATCAGTCAAAGCAAGCATCAATTTTGCGGGAACATAAGTAATAGCAGCCGGAATAATACAAATAAATTTACTAAACCCGAGCAAAGATATAAACAGCGAACCTATCATAGTTAACTGTGCAAGAGGAATAAGTGTAATGTTTGCAAAATAAGACACAAAACCGATATTTGAAAAGAAAACCCAAACAGCAGGAAATGTTGTTATCATAATACTAAGCGTTAAAGCGAAAGAATCATAAACATAAAGCGAAAATTTATTTGCTTTAACAGGTTTCAAATAACTGTCAATCTTCGGCTTAACCGCAAGCATTCCCAAAACAGAAAGAACACTTAAAACAGCACTTGTATCCGAAACCGCAAAAGGATTTATGCAAATAAGTGCAGTTGCAAGGCCTAAAGAATTCAGTGCATCGGCTTTTCGATTAACCACCCTTGCAAAAAGAAGAATAAATATCATAATTGATGAACGAATAACCGAAACCGAAAAATCAGTTAACGCAACATAAAACAAAAGTACCAAAAGCGAAAGCAAAGTTCTGATATTTCTTTTAACACCGATATTTTTCAAAAGCAAATAAAATCCCATACATATAACAGCGGTATGCAAACCCGAGACTGCCATAATATGAGTTGCACCGCAGGTTTTAAAATTTGAATATGCTTTATCAGAAAGCAAGGTTTTATTACCTGTCAGCAAAGCATAACAAAGTGCGCCGGTATCGTTTTTCAAATACAAGGTTATTGAGTTTTTGATATATTGCCGCGCTTTAAGAACATAATAGTTTAGCGATTTTTCATTATTATTTAATGCAATTGCATATGATTCAAGCGACGCTGAAACATACCTTGAATCAGCATACGCGCCGTAAGAACTAAAAGCATTGTTGTAAGATTTCTTATACTTAATTACGCCTACAACATCTTCATAATAATCCGCATTTATTTTTCTGTCGCAATAAAGTTTGAGTTTTATATTTTGCGGTGCATTTTCCACATCAATATACTTCGTTTTTACCGTATATAAATATGTATCGTCTTTTACCTCAACATCATCCACAATTGTAAAAACTGTTCTTGCCTGACATCCGTCTAACATTTGCTGATTATTAACATTGGCATATCCTAAAATAAAAATAAGACAAGCAAGTAAAGTCGCACCACAAACAAGTGGTACAACTCTCGCCTGTCGAAGCTTTGTTATAAGCAGTGATACCGTAAAAAGTACCACTGCCAAAACAAGCACATATTTAGCATAAATATAATCAATAATATTTAAAAGCAATAAAGTTATTGCCATTGAAAATCCCACAAATGCCAGGGGCCTTTTCATATTATTAGTCCTTTCTGCCTATCGGAGTAATAACAAAAGAATATTCCTGCTTTTGATTTTTAGGCATTGTATAAGGTTCTCTTACAAAAGCCTGGCCCGGAAGGTCACCGCCAACACCGAGTTGCCTATGGTCAATATTTACGGTTGTAATATCAGCATAAGGTATATCGTTAATATGCGTAGCTTTTTCCAAACCGTCAGTAGTGTAATGATAAGCGGAAAAGTTTATAGGATTATTATAATAAGCATCAACCCTAATACCAAAACCGTCTTTATCAGTAAGCGTAAAGTATCTTACATCACATCTGTTTGATGATTCCTGCGGGCGCATATAGCGATATTCAAAATCGGTTACGCTTGATTTATAAAGGTCAATTTTCGAGCCGAGTTTTCTGTCAATATAAGTCGGCTTAGGGCCTCTGCCGTACCAAGTGATATATTCCATTGAACTTTCCATAGCCATTTGGTAACCGAATCGAAGCATTCCTTTAGTAGGTATTGCGCTGTGGAATACATAAAGTCTTCCGTCAGGATATACCTCGTAAGTTGCAACTGAATTTTTAAGGCCGACTGTTGAAAATGCAATATGAATTTCAACAACTTCACCGTTTTTCACAACTTCGGTTTTAACTGCTTTGGTATGATGTGTTGCACGCTGCCAAGCATAAAAAGGATGGAACTTTGCCCACTGCGGTGTGAAGTTAAGGAAATCAATATCATTATCTGTAAGCGCTCTGAAATAGTTCGGTTCAAGCGAAGCTTTAAGAAGTTCCCTCTCGTCAACAACATAGCTTACAACCTTACCGTCATCAACAACCACTTTCAATTTTTCACCGTTAACGGTAATTTTCTTGCCGCTAATATCAAAATCAAGCTTTTTATCACTTTTAATTTCTTTCGGCTTCGGCATTTCGTTAACAACAAACTGCTCAAAAGCAATTTCATAGTCAATAT
>CAVLCX010000107.1:1001-6171 GCA_963661525.1 bacterium | reverse complement strand
ATTGTTTAATGTTAGTGCTTCAACATCACTTGCATCATTTAATAAAGTTATATAGGCATTATTATTCGACACAAAAAGACTTGCTGCTGCGTTATTCACATCACTTACAGAAATATCAGCATTCTCGGTTGTTAAATTATTAGCATCATCAACGGCTTTTTCAACTGTAGAATAAAATTTTTCCGAATCAGAAATAGAAATATTTGTTGAAAAATATCCAACCCAAGAACCTGCTGTTACATCTTTTGTAGTTAAAGTGTATTCTTGTGATACTGTATTACCTATTTTTAATCCTTCACCGTAAGTAAATTTAGTTTTTGCAGTTTTTCCATCTTTTGACACAATATTACATAATATATTTTCTTTTTCAGGTTGTTTTAATTCAAAGGACGAATCCGGTTCTACTGTAACTACTTCGTTGCCGGCAATATTTCCGGTAACACTGTATTTAATTGTACCTGTATAATTTCCATCTTCGTCTGCTTCTCCATTCATTGTTGCGATTACAGGTGCTATAACAGAAAAGGTAGAAGCCTGTGAAACATATACGCTTGTAGTTGTCGAACTGTCACTTGTATACTGAGCATATTTTGTTTCTTCGTTTTGATTTTTATCTTTTCCTGTTTTTACGCTGTTAACTACATCTTCAATAACCGAACCAGACGAATTCATATATTTACTTGCTGCCATCGCAGGAGTTGATATTGATAATGTTGTAATCATAATCATACAAATAGCTATCAATTTCCAAAATTTATTTCTTTGCATTTTTCCACTTCCTTCTTTATTTACAAGATTATATAGTAAAAAAATATAAAAACTACATAAAAATAATAAAAATCCAATTACAAAATGCAACTGGATTTTTGTTATTACAATCATCTGTAATCGTAGACATTAGCAAAATCCTCATAAGCAACAGATTTTGGATCATTCTCTTCGCAATACATATTTGCATTAATAAGCTTGTTCGGACTACTCATTATACCAAAATAAATGTAATTATCTTTTGCGCTTTCCCAATCACCTTTTAAATTGTAAGTAATATCTGGATTGTTAAACCATTCAATATCAGAAGCAACTTGATTTTTTGAAAGTTCTGTTTTCGAATTTGTCATAAGTTTTGTGTTACCATATAAATTAAACTTTGCATAATTCTTTAAGTATGGTGATGAAGCGTTAAAATTAAATACTGCTTGACTGCCTTGATAAATTACAGAATCATAAATATTTATTTCTTTTGGGGGATAATAGCCATTATTTTTAGCCGTTACACCATTTTCAGGAATGTTTTTTCCTGATGTATCAATCGGATTACCAATTTCGCAATTATAGATATTAACAATATGTGTTTTAACTCTATCAGTTGGACTTCCAGCATAGAATCCATAAGGTGTGTCAAGTGTATCATTTGGATACTTATCTCTGTTAGCAATTTTAAATGTTGAATTATAGACATCAGCATTACCGCAAATATATGCTGTATGATTTGTGGAAGTTACATTGCAGTTTTTAATTACAACATCTCCGTAATCCGGTGTTTGCAATCCCCACTGTTTTCCATAAATGGTGCAATCTTCAACTACTGTTTTACTCGATGTTGTAGGTTTATTTGGCAGATAGAGTTCCAATCCCATACTACCCACTCCTTCTGACTGTTTTGAATCATCGTCACTATTTACATTACAATTTTTAATAGTTGTATTAAGAGCTTGTGATTGTATTCCCTGAATACGCAAATTTGCTGAATATACATCTATATCACTATCTAATATTTTTATACTTGAAGAAGTTTTAGCACTATATATTCCGATTGATGCAGAAGAATTATTTTGCGTATTTATTTTTATTTTTGCATTACTAATTTCATCATTTCCGGCGTTTTGAGTTCCACGAATTTTCGAAGGATTTTCAACTGTACTTTCAAAAACAAAGTGTTCTAAAAGTCCTTGTGCCTTTTCGTCTATATTTCTGTTCGTGTATCCGAATACGCCATATGATGAATTACCTTTTCCTTTTTGATAAATTTTCAAGTTTGAACAATTACTATTTACAGTGCTTATATCAATACAAAAACTATTTGTATTGATATTTTCACTAACATTTTGATTAAATGTAACATTATTCAATACAAATGAGTTTTCTGTATTATCTTTTGTACCAAATATTCCATAATGTGAATCATCAATATTTATAACACCATCGTATACTGTTAGATTTTTGTTAAATTCAAGATATTTACCTGAACCAAAAGACAAGGAATGAAAATTAAGGTCAAGGACTGTATCGTTTGTAAGAACGATATTATCAGCATTAGTTACATCATTCATTAAAGTAATGTATGTAACATCATCTTGAACAAATACACTCGCTTCTGCGCTTTTTGAATTTTTAGTTAAAACATCAGCATTTTGAGTTGTCAAATTGTTAGCATCATTTACTGCTTTATCAATTGAAGAATAATATAGTTCATTACTTGTCAAATAGATATTTGTATTGTATTGACCGTGCCATGAACCTGCCGTAATATCTTTTGCAGAAAGTGTATAAGTATGTTTTAGTGAATTATCCTCGCGAAGTCCGTTAACATATGTAAAATCTGTTTTTGAATTATTATCATCATTTAATGTAATAGAACAGTTAATATCATTTTTTCCGTTTTGCGAAAGATTAAATGTGTCATCAGGAGTTACAACGATTTTTTCATTTGAAGCTATATTTCCTACTGCTGAATATTCGACATTACCTGTATAATTACCGCTGTCATTAGGTTGACCACTAAGTATAGCAATAACCGGTGCAGTTACCGAAAATGTTGATGATTGTGAAACATAAACTCTTGTTATAGCACTGTTATCAACATTAAATTCATTATACTTTGTTTGAGCATTTTGATTTTCATCAACACCTACTATATCGGTGTTTGTTGTATCCTCCGCAATAGATCCGGATGAATTTTTATATTCTGTTGCTGCATAAGTTGTTGTTGCATAAGAGAAAATAATTATATTAGCTAAAATAATAGAAATTATTTTTTTAATTTTCATATAAAACCTCCTGAATTAAATAGAAATTATCAGTTGATGCATTTGTATCATCTTGATATTCACTATATTTAGTTTGCATACTTTGATTTTTATCTTGACCTACTTTTTGTGAATTCGAAACATCTTCTGCGACTGAAGCTATTGAATTAACATTTTGTGTAGCTGCCATAGCCGGTACTGCGGAACTTGATAATATCAGCGCCGTCAAAGAAACAGCTATAATTTTATTTATAAGTTTATTTTTTACCATATTTTACCTCTCTATTCTAATTTATAATAAAACAAGGACACTCAAATGAGTGTCCTTATATTACGAAGCCACATGAGATATTACATAGTCCTGAATAAAATCAGCTATCTGTTTAAGCCAATCCAAAATAAAAACACATAGATTTTTCGTAAAATTGATACAATAATCAACAATATCTTTTCCGGATATTCCGACTATTAATGCTCCAGCTATGGCTAATACGACCAAAATTGCTAATAATTTTCTCATAGTACAATCAGTTCTTTCAGTCTTTTATAAATTTATAACATCCGCTATATAATCGTAGCTTCTCGATTATTCGAGCAATCCCCATATGTCTACGGTTGTTTCACTTTTTCTTATAAATATTCTCAATTTTTGGATAGTATTTAAAAATTGCTTTGCCGATAATATCATCTTTATCTACATAAGGATTATCCCAGTATCGTGAATCTAAAGACTCCTCTCTGTTATCTCCAAGAACAAAGTATTTGTTTGTCGGAACAACAAATGTGCCGGAAAAATTATCTTTTTTGGCATAAGACTCACTAAGAAGTTTATTATTCACATAAACATTTCCATTTTTCATTTCAATTTTATCACCCGGAAGACCGATAATTCTTTTAATTAGTATTGTTTCCTTTTCGTCAACTTGATCAGAGACAAAAACAACAATATCTTTTCTTTCGGGTTTTGAAACATTATAGGAAATCTTCGACATCAACAGCAAATCGTTAACTTGTAATGTTTCACACATTGATTCAGAAGGGATATATATTGGGGTACAGACATAATGTCTGATAGCCAATAAGAAGATAAGAACAAGTACAAATGTAAGCAAAAAAGATGATATACTTTTTATTTTTAGTTTGAGAACTTTTTCATTATTCTTCATAATGTTATTTAACTACATCAATTGTAGTTGTAATAGCTGTAAAGCCGTTTTGAACCGAATATTTTTGATTATCCGGTGTTGTAATATCAGTACCGTCTTTTTGACTTAAACTATATTTAAACGCTAAATAATAAGTTCCTTTTGGGAGAATATCATACAGCTCAACTTTAGCAGGACTTCCACCCGGTTCAATTAGTTTTGTTTCCCAAATCAATTCATCAACAACCGATTCATTTTTGTCAACTATCCCATTTTTATTCATGTCAAAACAGAGAATATCATTACCTTTACTATCTTTGATAGAAGTAAGGTAATTCTTTTTGCTTATATCATCTGGTTTTACAAGATATATTTTCACTTTATAAGAAAATTGATTTTTTTCAGGATTGCCAATTGGCAAATAAGTATGTTCTTTATCAATAGTGTAATGATTAACAAAATCGAATTGAATGTTATTTTCATACGACAAATTGAAACTATTTGGTGAAGTGTAATCACCGTTTTCAAAGTCTTTTGACTTGTTAATATCAATTTTCGGAATAAGATACACACCTAATACAACAGCGGCAATCATAATCATGATAAGAAGGAAAACAAAGAAATAATGCTCATTTTCAATTCGTACAAACTTATTGTTTCCGATATAAACATAGCCAATGCAAGATGTATCTTTAGGCTTATAAAGATTTAATTCATATGTATGAGTTTCGTTAAACTCTTTATTAGGATGCTTTTTGATATATTCATCGTTGAAATATGTGTGAAAACAACCTATTACATTTGATTTCTTTTTTGTTTTAGTTTTTTGGTCTTTGTTTTCAACTTCTCTATGATACTTATCACGGAGCCTTACATTACCGACAACTTTAGCCTGACAATCTTCATCGTCAAGAATTTCTTTAAATTGCTTTTTTGTGAGATAATTGAATGGAATTATTTTTTTATCCTTCTTAAATACTTTTAAGTTTTCAATATCTT